>NZ_JAYSSZ010000193.1:0-9117 GCF_043720215.1 Flavobacterium sp.
CGGTCATCCTCTGTGCCAGTGGTGTGGAGACCGATAATTTTGTCACCGAAGTGGGCACTAATCTCTTTGATGCCGGGGCGGGTATGGCCGAGTTTGTCGTGGTTGCTCTACATACGAAAGTTTCAGTCCAATTTGACTTCCATCTCCAAATAAACGTCTGAAATTAGGTAAATCTTGTGGTGTAGATATAATTAAAATTTCTTTTATTCCCGCTAACATTAATACAGATAGCGGATAATAAATCATTGGTTTATCATAGATAGGCAACAATTGTTTGGACACAACTTGCGTTAATGGATGCAAACGAGTTCCCGAACCACCTGCTAATATTATTCCTTTCATTTTTAGGATTTTAGGATTTTAGATTTTAGATTTTAGATTTTAGATTTTAGATTTAAAGGAATCTAAAATATTAGCTCTAAAAAATTAATTATATTGTTTTTCGTAATACTTTGCGTATTCTCCAGATGTCACATTATTTAACCAATCTGTATTATTTAAATACCAATCTATAGTTTCTTCTAACCCCTCTTCAAAAGTTACTGTTGGTTTCCAGCCTAGTTCTTTGTTTATTTTAGAAGCGTCTATGGCATAACGTAAATCGTGTCCTGGTCTATCTTTTACGTAAGTAATTAATTTAACAGATTCTCCTGATTTTCTACCTAATTTTTCGTCCATTACTTTACAAAGTAATTTGACTAAATCGATATTTTTCCATTCGTTAAAGCCTCCAATATTATAGGTTTCATGATTTTTACCCTCGTGAAAAACTAAATCAATCGCAACGGCATGGTCTTTTACAAAAAGCCAATCGCGTGTATAATTCCCATCACCATATACTGGCAATGCTTTGTTATTTATGATATTATTAATAAATAACGGAATTAATTTTTCTGGAAAATGATAAGGCCCATAATTATTAGAACAATTAGTTAAAACATAAGGCAAACCATACGTTTCACCATAAGCTCTTACAAAATGATCGGAGCTTGCTTTTGATGCTGAATATGGTGAGTTAGGATCATACGAAGTAGTTTCGGTAAATAATCCTTCTGCGCCAAGCGACCCATAAACTTCATCCGTTGAAATATGATAGAAACGTTTGCCTTCCATATTTCCTTTCCAAAGATTTTTGGCTGCATTTAGCAAATTCATAGTCCCAATCACATTTGTCTTTACGAACGACAATGGATCTTCGATAGAACGATCTACATGAGATTCGGCAGCAAGATGTAAAACTCCTTCGAAATTATATTTTGCAAACAAATCATTTATAAAAGTTTCATCGACAATATCTCCTTTTACAAAAGTATAATTAGATTCGTTTTCTATATCTTTTATATTCTCTAAATTACCCGCATATGTTAAAGCATCTAAATTATAGATATGATAATTTGGATAATTCTGCACAAATCGTCTCACAACATGTGAACCAATAAATCCAGCTCCTCCTGTAATTAATATATTTTTCATTTTTCTATGAATTTGAACTTCCTACTGCACTATATGTAAATCCAATTTCAATCATTTGTTTTTTATCTAGAAGATTTCTTCCATCGAAAACAAATGCTGGCTTGAGCATATTATCGTATATTTTTTTCCAATCGTAAGTAGTAAATTCGTCCCATTCAGTCAAAATTGCAATGGCATGGGAATCTTTACAAGCTTCATATGGATTATCTATTACTTCAATTCTATTAATCTCATTTTCTTTCAAATGATTTAAATCTGATAAAATTTGATTTTCAGATACTTTTGGATCAAAAACAGAAACATTTGCTTGTTCCGCAATTAAGTTTTGAGCCACATTTATTGCCGCAGATTCACGAGTATCATTTGTGTCTTTTTTGAATGCCCAACCCAAAAGTGTTATTTTTTTTCCTGAAACGGTATTGTATAATGTTTGCACAATGTTTCTAGAAAAACGATCTTTTTGATGATTATTCATAATTACAACTTGTTCCCAATAATCAGCTACTTCGTGCAAGCCATATGATTTTGCTATGTAAACCAAGTTGAGAATGTCTTTTTGAAAACAAGAACCGCCAAAACCGACTGATGCTTTTAGAAATTTTGAACCAATTCGAGCATCCATTCCTATTGCTTTTGATACTTCGGAAACATCTGCTCCAGTTTTTTCACAAAGTTCAGAAATCGCATTTATAGAAGACACTCTTTGTGCTAAAAATGCATTGGCTGTTAGTTTAGATAATTCCGAAGACCAAACGTTTGTAGTTAATATTTTATCTTTTGGAACCCAATTAGAATAAACATCTACTAAAGATTTGATTGCTGCTGAATTTTCACCGCCAATAAGAACTCGATCAGGGTTATGCAAATCTTGAACTGCGGTTCCTTCGGCTAAAAATTCTGGATTTGAAAGAATTTGAAATTGAACCCCATTTCCTGTATTATCTAATATATTTTTTATTGCTTCAGCTGTACGAACTGGCAAAGTCGATTTTTCTACAACAATTTTATCTTGTTTAGAAACACGAGCAATTTGACGAGCACAAAGTTCAATATATTTTAAATCGGCTGCCATTCCTTTTCCAGCTCCATAATTTTTAGTTGGTGTGTTTACCGAAATAAAAATCATTTGTGCTTCATCTATCGCTTTGTCGACATCTGTTGAAAAAAATAAATTTCTACCTCGAGCTTCAGCAACAACTTTGTCTAATCCTGGTTCGTATATTGGTAAATTTTCTAGATTAGCATCATTCCAATCTGCAATTCTCGATTCATTTAAGTCGACAACTGTAACTTTTATATCTGGGCATTTTTGTGCAATAACAGCCATTGTAGGTCCTCCTACATAGCCAGCTCCTATACAACAAATTGAGTTTATTTTCATTTACTATGTTTATTCTAAAGGTTACAAAATTAAAGCTTTCCGTCGACATGATTGCCTAAAATCCCTTTAACATCATATAATATTGATTTTTCTTTTTGCAAAGATTTTAAATCAGTTGCCAAAAACTCTTTATGCGCAACTCCTAAAACAACTGAGTCAAACTTAATTGAAGGTAATTCCTTAGTTGTTTCTAAACCATATTCATGCAAAACCTCACTAGGATTTACCCATGGATCATAAATTGTAACTTGAATTCCATATTCTTTCAATGACGAAATGACATCTACAATTTTAGTATTTCTTACATCAGGACAATTTTCTTTGAAAGCAATCCCTAACATTAGAAGCTGAGCGCCATTTATAGCAATCCCTTTTTTAATCATTAGTTTAACTACTTGCGAAGCAACATATTCTCCCATACTATCGTTGAGTCGTCGTCCTGCCAAAATTATTTCTGGATGGTAACCCATTTCTTGCGCTTTTTGAGCTAAATAATAGGGATCAACTCCTATACAATGACCTCCAACTAATCCTGGTTTGAATGGAAGAAAATTCCATTTTGTACCTGCAGCTTCTAGAACATCTTGAGTATCAATTCCAAGAATATTAAATATTTTTGACAATTCGTTTACAAATGCAATATTAATATCACGTTGTGAATTTTCAATTACTTTAGCAGCTTCAGCAACTCTAATAGTAGGAGCTAAATGTGTCCCTGCAGTAATTACCGATTTGTATAATTCGTTTACTTTAATCCCTATTTCTGGTGTTGATCCTGAAGTTACTTTTAGAATTTTTTCAACTGTATGTTCCTTATCTCCTGGATTTATTCTTTCTGGCGAGTATCCTGCGAAGAAATCTATATTAAATTTTAATCCACTAAATTTTTCTAAAACCGGAACGCATTCTTCTTCTGTAACGCCTGGATACACCGTAGATTCGTAGATAACAATATCTCCTTTTTTTAGCACTTTTGCAACTGCTTCACTGGATTTATAAAGTGGTGTTAAATCTGGCTTGTTGTTTTTATCTACTGGAGTTGGAACCGTAACCACATAATAATTACAGTCTTTTATGTCTTCGATATTAGTCGAACAAAACAGACCATTTTCAGCTGTGTTTTCTACTTTTAAAACCGATTGCAATAAATCTTTACTAATTTCTAAAGTAGCATCTAAGCCTGAATTAAGTTCGGCAACTCTTTTAGTATTAATATCAAAACCAACGACATCGTATTTTGTAGCAAACAATCTTGCTAATGGCAAACCTACATATCCTAAACCTATTACTGCTATTTTCATTATTTTTAATCTAAACGATTCTTTATTTCAAATTTTCCCAATACCATTTTACGGCTTCTTTTAATCCGTCTTTCAAAGAAAATTTAGGATTGTAGCCTAATAATATCTTTGCTTTATCTATACTTGCTAAAGAATGTGGAATATCTCCAGCTCTATTTGGCCCATAAACTATTTTTACATCTGCAATTTTAGAGTCAAATTGAGATAATTCTCTTTGCAAATTTTTAATTAAATCGTTTAATGTTGTTCTATCTCCAAAAGCGGTATTAAACACTGTATTTAGAGCCTCTTGATTTTGAGTCAGCATAGCTAACTCATTCATTTGAATCACGTTGTCTATATAAGTAAAATCACGAGAGTAATTCCCATCTCCGTTTATCACCGGACTTTCATAATTCATGAATTGCATAACAAATTTCGGAATTACAGCGGCATAGGCTCCTTTTGGATCTTGTTTTCTTCCAAAAACATTAAAATATCGTAATCCTATGGTTTCTATACCATATGTTTTACTAAAGATGTCAGCATATAATTCGTTTACATACTTTGTAATAGCGTAAGGCGAAAGTGGTTTCCCAATAATATCTTCTACTTTTGGTAATGATTCAGAATCTCCATATGTTGATGAGCTTGCAGCATATATAAATCGTTTTACATTGGCTTCTTTTGATGCTGACAGCATATTTAAAAAACCAGAAACATTGACATCATTTGTAGTAATCGGATCTGCAATAGATCTAGGAACCGAACCTAATGCAGCTTGATGCAAAACATAATCTACGCCATTTACAGCTTTCTGACAATCAGAATAATTGCGAATATCACCCTCTATTAATGAAAAATTTTCATTAAATAATAAATGTTGAATATTATGACGATGTCCTGTTGCAAAATTATCAAGACAAGTAACTTGATGACCTTTACCTAAAAAGTATTCACCTAGATTTGAACCGATAAATCCTGCCCCACCAGTTATAAGTATTTTAAATTTAGATGACTGCATTGATTACTTTTTGAAAATTTTATTTATAAAACGTACTATCGGATTGGTTGGTTTTTCGACTTCATGATAACCGTTTGCGTAACTACCATATCCGTAACCGTAAGCATATCCGTAACCATATTTAGCTTTGTTTTCAAAGCCATTGAAAACGATACTTATATTATTTAATTCGCCACGTTTGTGTTTATTATTTACTAAACTTAACATCTCTTTTCTTGTTACGTTTTGTCTCACTACATATATTGTTGCATCACAAAAAGGTGTAAGTTCAAGCGCATCAGACACTAGCCCTACAGGAGGTGTATCTAGAATAATATAATCGTATTTTAATTTTAACTCATCTATCATTTCTTTCATACTTTCTCCCATAATTAACTCCCCTGGATTTGGAGGAACTGGACCTGCTGAAATAAAATCTAAATAAGGTATTGGTGTTTTTTGGGTTATTTCTTCTAACGTTTTTTGTCCAATTAAGTAATTTACAACTCCTATTGTATTTTCTATATGAAAATCTTGAAAAATTTTAGGCTTCCTTAAGTCTAACCCAACAATTACCGTCTTCTTTTCGCTTAAAGCAAAAATAGTGGCAATATTTATAGAACAAAATGTTTTTCCTTCTCCACTAATCGACGAAGTTAACATTAGTGTTTTTGCTCCAGCTTGTTGTTTTTTATATAAAAATTGTAAGGATGATCTTATTGCTCTAAAACTTTCTGCCAATGCTGATTTTGGCTTCTCAAATACAGCTAAATTATTTTTACCACTTTTCTTTCCTACAACTCCCAAAATAGGAATTTTGGTCATTTTAGAAATATCATCTGCATTTTTTATAGTACTGTCAATTATGGTTACTCCAAAAACCATAATAAGCGGAACTAATAGTCCTAAAAACAATGCCAATACATAGTTAACATTTGTTTTGGGACCTAACAATCCTCCACCTGTATCTTTTGCTGGATCTATAAATTGTATATCTGATAAATTTGCGGCTCTAACAATATCTGCTTCACTTCTTTTTTCGAGAAATGAATTATATACATTTTTATTTAAGTCGTATTTTCTATTAATTTTTACCAGTTCTTGTTGTTGCTCAGGCAATTTTTTTATAGTAATTTCTACTAAGCCTATTTTTTTATTAATTACATTCAAATCATATTGTATGGATGCTTTTGTGGTAGAAATATTTTCTAATAATACTTTTTTCAAAGCATCCATTTGATTGTCAAAATCTTTAAACTTTTTATCGTTTTTGACAGTATACAACATTTCTGATCGCTCAGCAGACAATGCCGTTAATTTAGATACATTGGCAATAATATTCGGATCATCTATTCCAGCAACTGATGGAGCTGGAAGCTTAGAATAGTCTACACTATTAATTAGATAGGTTTTTAATGTATTGTAATAAGCTAATTTTCTATTAATTAAATCTCTTTCGAGATCTAAATCTGAAACTTGAGATGTAAATTTCTCTCCTCCCATTTCCACTTCATAAATATTTTTGTCGCGACTGAAGTTTTTTAATTCATCTTCCGTATTTTTTAGTTGACCTTCCATGGCCACCAAAGTGCTATCAATAAATCTAATTGTATTGGTTGCGAACTGATTTTTAGCCTGTAATTGTCTATTCATAAGAACATTAATTGTTCCATTTAAATAATCAACCATGCGAGCTTTATTTGTTCCTTGCAAATTAAGAACTAATATTGCACCACCTTTAGCATCAGATTCAATTTCAATTTCTTTGTAATCGCCTACAGTTTCGTTAAAATCTGCAAATCTTACTATATGATTTGAGCCGTCATAATATCCTGGATTAGCTGTAAGTTCAAGTTTCCAATGCAAGAACGGCAATGAAACCTGTTCTCCTATTTTATAACGCTTTTTAAATTCTCCAACCTGAACATTTGTTTTACTATATACTTCTGTGGTATAATTTAGTAATTCTACGCTAGACTCTTCAAAATTTATTGAAATCTCATATTCATTAGGGCTAACAAATTTTATATTAATTAATTGATTTGCTAATTGTGGAAGGTTTTTATTAGCGTTCACATAAAATGGAACTTCCCCATAAGCATCTTCAATATTGTATTTTCCTTGGCGTAAATATTCAATATAATAATTCAATTCTTTGACAACCATTTCGTTATGAGAACGAGATTTTATAGTTGTCATTAATGTTTGTACTTGATCTGAAGTTCCTCCCCAGTTAAACACTAAACTAGTATTTGCTGTAAAAAAAGGATTGTTTTCTTCTTTGTAAGCTATTGTTGTAGAGACCCCGTATATTTTTTGTTTTCTTACATTTATTTGGTACGCAATAGTAAAAGCAATAATCAAGCTTACTAAAAACCAGTTCCAATGCCCTAGTATTTTTGTAAAAAAAGCCTTGAAATCGAAATTGTTTTGAGTTTCAAAAAAAGAAAAATCTTTAGTGTCGAGCATTTGCGATTATTTTTTAAACAATAAAAATGTTGTCAGTATTAATGTTACAGCTCCTAATATTGTAGTAAACGATTGTACACCAGTAGTTCCTGTTCCCCAAGATTTTTGCTTGAGTGGTTTAACATAAATATAATCATTTGGTTGAACATAATAATAGGGTGAGTTTAGCGCTTCTCTACTTGTTAAATCTATTGTATGTATTTCTGTTCCATGTGGATATTGTCTGAGTACCATAACATCTTTTCTATTTCCTGTAATTGTAATATCTCCAGAATTTGCAATGGCTTCAAGTATAGTGACTTTATCTTGAAAAAGTATTTTACTTCCAGGACTAGTAATTTCTCCATTTACAGTATAGCGCATTCCTGCTAGTTTTACCGACACGAAAATATCTGCTGATTTATTAAAATATTCTTCTAGCAATTGCTTTTCTATTTTTAATCTAATTTCGTCTAATGTTAATCCTAATACATTTACTTCTCCTAAAACTGGCACTCGAATTTCACCATGATCATTTACAGAAAAACCATCAAAGTAAAGCCCATCAGAAGAATTTGTTTGAGCTCCAGCTAACGTAGATGGATTAAACATTTCAACTAACTTCTGATCCAATGCTTTTATTCTAATACTTAAAACATCATTTACTTGTGCTCGATAAGGTTTTAAAACCACAGGAGTTATATCAGATTCTTGATTTGAATTGTTTTTATTTTGAAGGTAAAGCAAGTCTTTATTTGGTATGCAAGAAGCACACAAAAAAAGAACTGCAAAAACACAAAATCTATATATTTTATTCATTTTTAAACGCAATTTTGGAAACAAATATAGTTTTTCATTTGATAAAATAAAACCTCTATATACTTTTTAATTTAATTAATTATTTTTAAAGGAATTTTCGAACGGAATTCTATTAAGAATACTCCTGCCAAGTGTCACTTCATCTGCATATTCTAACTCATCACCCACCGAAATTCCTCTTGCAATTGATGATGCAATTATCTCACAATCTTTTATTTGTTTATAGATATAAAAATTCGTCGTATCACCTTCCATAGTTGAGCTTAGCGCGAAAATAATTTCAGAAATATTTCCAGATTTTACCTTTTCTACCAATGATGTGATGTTTAGCTGACTTGGCCCAACTCCGTCAATAGGTGAAATTTTACCTCCTAAAACATGATAAATTCCTCGAAATTGACCTGTATTTTCGATAGCCATTACATCACGAACATCTTCTACAACACAAACAATTTGATGGTTTCGGTTAGGATTGGAACAAATTTCACATACTGCAACATCGGAAATATTGTGACAGTTTGTACAAAATCTAATTTCCTCACGCATAGTCTGTAAGGATTGTACCAAAAAACTAGTTTGCTGTTTGGGTTGTTTTAGTAAATGCAAAACCAATCTCAATGCTGTTCGTTTGCCTATTCCCGGCAATTGAGACATTTCGTTTACTGCTTTTTCTAGTAGTTTTGATGAAAATTCCATGGTGCAAATTTAGTCAA
>NZ_JAYSSZ010000194.1:0-3265 GCF_043720215.1 Flavobacterium sp.
TTTCGAAAGGAATAATTCCCTAAACTGTCGGTTTCGGTTTTTTGTTTTGTACCAATCAAAATAACTTCTGCTTGTTTCAAACTTAATTTTTCAGCAATAATTTGACCTGAAACTGTTTGTTTTTTTTGTGAGAAACAAATAGTTGAGATTAACATTGAAAGCGCAAAGAAAATATTTTTCATTATATTAAATAAATTTTTAGACAAAACTAAAAAAAATATTCATTCAAAACAAAATATATAATTATATTTGCTAAATATAATTTTTTTCAAACATGGGAAAATCCTTAGAAGAAGTAAATCAATCGGTTTCTACACAAAATAAAACTACTGTTTTTAGAAAAATATTAGCCTTTTTCGGCCCAGCATATCTTGTTAGCGTTGGTTATATGGATCCTGGAAATTGGGCGACTGATATTGCGGGCGGAAGCCAATTTGGTTACGCTTTGCTTTGGGTTTTGCTTATGAGTAATATGATGGCATTACTTTTACAGAGTTTGAGCGCACGATTAGGAATTGTAACGCAAAGAGATTTGGCGCAAGCATCAAGAGAAACATATCCTAAATTTATTAATTATATTCTTTATTTTCTCGCCGAAATTGCTATTGCAGCTTGCGATTTGGCAGAGGTTTTGGGAATGGCTATCGGTATTAATTTATTGTTTGGAATTCCGCTTCTACAAGGAGTAATCATTACTGTTTTAGATACTTTTTTGTTGCTGTTTTTGATAAATAAAGGGATAAAAAAAATGGAAGCTTTTATCATTGCATTGGTTATGATTATTGGAATTTCCTTTATTTTCGAAATGATTTTTGCTCAGCCAGAAGTTGGAAGCATTCTAAAAGGCTTAATTCCGTCTATGCCAAACGAAACAGCGCTTTATATCGCTATCGGAATTATTGGAGCAACGGTTATGCCACACAATTTGTACTTGCATTCGTCATTGGTACAAACCAGAAAATTTGATAGAAGTCCAGCAGGAATAAAGCAAGCTTTAAAATATAATTTTATCGATTCGACGATAGCTTTAAACCTCGCTTTTTTTGTAAATGCCGCGATTTTAATTTTGGCAGCAGCCACATTTTACAAAAACGGCATGTTCGAAGTTGCTGAAATTCAAGATGCACACCAACTTTTAGCGCCTATGTTGGGAACTGATTGGGCACCCATATTATTTGCGGTAGCACTTATTGCCGCAGGACAAAGTTCGACAATTACAGGAACATTGGCAGGACAAATTATCATGGAAGGTTATCTGAATTTACGTATTCAGCCATGGGTTCGTCGTATCATTACGAGATTAATTGCGATTGTTCCAGCGGTCATTGTGATTTCGGTTTTTGGTGAAAGTGTAACAGGAAAAATGCTAATTTTAAGTCAAGTAATTTTGAGTTTGCAATTGGGATTTGCTATTATTCCGCTTATACATTTTGTTTCAGATAAAGAGCGAATGAAAGGTTTTGCCATTTCTAAAACCACTCAAATAGCTTCTTGGATTGTGGCATTAATCATTGTTTCGTTGAATGCTAAATTGGTTTTCAACGAGATTCAAGGTTGGTTAGAAATATCGGAAAATCCAATCGTATTATGGCTGACGGTTGTTCCGTTGGCGATTGGTTTTTTAATTTTGTTACTATATATTGTTTTCAAACCATTTGTAGCCAAATCTAGAATAGAAGCTCAAAACCATTCGCCACACAATATGGTGCTTAAATTTTCGCCTTCGGAAACGTATAGTAAAAAGAATATTGCTGTTTCGGTCGATTTTTCTTCAGCAGATGAACTTGCAATAAATACAGCATTTGAGTTGGGTGGAATTGATGCGAAATATACATTAATTCATGTGGTAGAAACCATAGGAGCCATTCTTTTTGGCGAAAATGCAGACGACCACGAAACATCGATAGATGAAAAATTATTGAAAGAATATGAAGATATACTTACGCAAAAAGGATTTAAAGTATCGACCAGATTAGGTTTTGGCAAACCAAATAAAGCAATTTCAGAGATTATAAATGCAGGAGATTTTGATGTTTTAGTTATGGGAACACATGGTCATCGCGGAATAAAAGATTTGCTTTTTGGCACCACAGTCGATAAGTTGCGTCACGAAATTTCAATTCCCTTATTTATCGTTAAAAAATAAAAAATGACTTTTTCAGAAGAAAATTATCTAAAAACGATTTACCATCTTACCACTATTTCAGATTCGGAAGTAAGCACGAATGCTATTGCTGAAAAAATGGAAACAAAAGCGTCTTCGGTTACCGATATGCTTAAAAAATTAGCTGAGAAAAACCTCGTAAATTACAAAAAATACCAAGGCGTTTCACTTACGGAAAAAGGTTCGCTTTCGGCAAAAATGATTGTACGAAAACACCGTTTGTGGGAAGTTTTTCTGGTCGAAAAATTAAATTTTCCTTGGGATGAAGTGCATGACATTGCTGAGCAATTAGAGCATATAAAATCTGAAAAATTAATTAATAAATTAGATGAATTTCTTGGCAATCCAACAGAAGATCCTCATGGCGATCCAATACCGAATGCCAATGGACAAATAATTTCGATAGAAAAACAGTTGTTATCAGAATTAAACGAAAAACAAGTTGGTGTTTGCGTTGGAGTAAAAGATACTTCATCGGAATTTTTAAAATACTTGGACAAACAAGAAATAGCTTTGGGTTCTAAAATTGAAATCATATCGAAAGAAACATTCGATTTATCATTAAAAATAAAAGTGGATTCGAAAGAATTAACGATTTCAAATAAAATTGCGAGTAACTTATTTGTGAAAATAATCTAAGAAAAGGCATTATATTTGAATTGACTTTAAGAAAACCAAAATGAAAAATATCTTTTTCTTCTTTTTACTAATTTTTAGCATCTCTGTTTTTGCACAAGAATCGAAGCAAAAATCAATAAAAATTACTCAGAAAAATTGTCTTGCTAAAAAAGGATATTCTTTCCGTCTAAAAGAAGTAACCTCAGATTCTCGGTGCCCACAAGGTGTGCAATGCATTTGGGCTGGCGAAGTACAACTAGTCGTTTTAGTTTATAAAGACAAAAAAATGGTCGAAGAAACAAAACTTACAGTTTCACCAAATAATAACGAAGAAGCAATTAATTTTTTCGCAAAATATTACCCCACGAAAAAGATTGAATCTGTTTATGTTTTGCCATTCCCTATACATAAAAAAATTTTAGATAAAAAAGACTATCATTTGGTTGTTAATTTTGTGTAGGTAATTTACTTAAATAATCAGAT
>NZ_JAYSSZ010000195.1:0-25235 GCF_043720215.1 Flavobacterium sp.
ACCCAATTTGTAGGTGGTTTGCACGATACAGCATCAGACGAAATCGAGTTTTATGATGTTGCCGTTTTGAATACAGAAAATGCGAAAAACCATATCCAAAATGCACAAGTTTTTGAAAACGCTTTGGATTTAAATGCCAAAGAACGTTCTCGCCGTTTTGCATCGATTGATACCAAAAGCAATATTAAAAAAGTAAGAAAAGCCATCAAAGCTCGTTCGGTTTCGTTGTTTGAACCACGACCTGAATTAGGTCACGGAACAAACACACTTTGTATTGTTGGGAAACGGAATTTAACCAAGGGTTTGTTTCTAGATAGAAGAGCTTTCTTGAATTCGTACGATTATAAAACCGATTTGGAAGGTAAATTCTTGACAGGAATCATGAAACCACTCGGGCCAGTTTGTGGTGGCATTAATTTAGAGTATTATTTTTCGAGAGTTGATAATTATAAATTGGGAGCAGGTACCAAATTGCCACACAATGTTATGGGACTTTTTGGTGTTGCCAATAGTAGCGATGGCGATTTGCGACCAGGTTTGCCTTGGCAAATGATCGAAGTTCACGATCCCGTACGATTGATGCTAATTGTAGAGCATTTTCCTGAAGTAGTCTTAAAAGTGATTCAATCTGTGCCCGAAATGTATGAATGGTTTAGTAACGAATGGGTACATCTTTCGGTTATTAATCCAGAAACAGACGAAGTTTTTTATTTTAAAGAAGGTCATTTTGAATTGTATAAACCGATGACCAATCAGATTCATTTTTTCAAAGACGTAAACACGCTTTTGGAAGATGCCAAAGAAATGGAAACCAACCACATCACACACGCCACACAAGAAAATTTACCTATTTATTTTTATAACTAATTATGGAACAGTTACTTCAGTTTTTTATACTCTTACCATTATTAGGGTTTATAATCAGTTTGTTTTTTAGAAACAGAAACGAAAATGCTATTGCAGGTGTTGTCATAACCACTATGGGTTTACAATTATTTGGGCTACTGTTTTTTATTACTACTTGGATATCTAATGGTTCAAATGTGCTAGATATTAAGCATTTTACATTTTACAAAGAAGGAAATGTTGAAATATTTATTGATTTATTTTTTGATAAAATTACCGCAGTTTTTGCTTTTATAGGAACATTAATTACTTTTTTGGTAGCTATTTTTAGTCGATTTTATTTGCACAGAGATAGCGGATTTAAAAGATTTTTCAATACGTTATTGTTATTTTTCTTTGCCTATTCCATTATTATTTTTTCAGGAAATTTTGAAACATTGTTTGTAGGTTGGGAATTTTTAGGAATTACATCGTTCTTATTAATTATTTTTTATCGAGATAGATATTTGCCAGTAAAAAACGGGTTAAAAACCATTTCGTTGTATCGTCTTGGCGATGTTTGCCTAATTCTTGCTATGTGGATGAGTCATCATTTGTGGCACGAAAACATTACTTTTTTGAAACTAAATGATTTAAATTTAGTTGCATTGCATATCCAAGAGCATACTTATTATGCTTCGTTTATCTTGGTAATGATTGTAATTGCAGCATCAATAAAATCGGCACAATTTCCATTTTCTTCTTGGCTACCAAGAGCTATGGAAGGTCCAACAACCTCTAGTGCTATTTTTTACGGGTCACTTTCCGCACATATAGGTGTTTTTATTTTAATGCGTACTTTTCCTTATTGGGAATCGATTTTATCAATAAAAATTTTAGTAATTTCAATTGGTTTAATAACGGCAATTATCGCCACTTTAGTCGCGAGAGTGCAGTCGTCAGTCAAAACGCAAATCGCTTATGGTTCGATTGCCCAAATAGGAATTATGTTTATAGAAGTAGCTATGGGCTGGCATATTTTGGCATTAGTTCATTTTGCTGGAAATGCTTTTTTGCGAACCTATCAATTGTTGGTTTCACCATCAGTTTTGGGGTATATGATTCACGATCAGTTTTTTAGTTATGTTCCTAAACAATATGGAAGTATCAATAAATTTACTAATTCTATTTATTTATTGAGTTTGAAAGAATGGAATTTAGATGCTTTTCAATTTAAGTTTATGTGGTATCCATTTAAATTTATTGGTAGAAAATTAAATTTTTTAAGTAGTAAAGCTGTTTTAGTTTCGCTAATCCTTTTTTATCTAATTGGATTATTTTGTTTTTTAAATGAAGAAATGATTCCAAAACAGTTGGACGAAATTTTACATTTGCTTTTTGCATTTATTGCAATGCTTTTAATTTTAAAATCCTTTGCAAAACGAAGTGATGCTATTACCGTTTGGTTTATGATTATTGCCAGTCAGTTTTATATGTTGTTATCTATTGCATTTTTAAATGATGCTTACGAATATGTAGAAATTCTATTATATGTAAGTGGTCTTTTGGGTGCTTCCATTTTAGGGTTCTATTGTTTGTATAAAATAAAGGCTATCGAAAAAAATATAGATTTAAACGATTTTTATGGATACAATCACGAACATCCAAAATATGGTTTTTGGTTTTTAATATCCTGTTTAGCCTTCGTAGGATTGCCATTTTCGCCAACATTTATAGGTGTTGACTTAATGTTTAATCACATCGACAAAGAAGAGTATTTGCTTATTACCATAACCACAATTAGTTTTTTGTTTATAGAAATTGCAGTTTTACGAATGTATGCAAGACTTTTTTTAGGACCAAGCAAAAAACAAAATCATCCTATTGCTTATAGATCTTCATAAAAAATAGCAGGCGAGTTTTGTAAAAATACTATATGCAAAATTCGCCTTTATTTATGTTTTGCTATTATGGTTTCATTATATTGTAATTATATTTACAACATAAAATTAATTTTGTGAAACGAAAATACATTCTCCCATTACTTTTAGTTGTCCAAATTATTGGTTTGAAATTACTTACTTTCTTTCCAGAATTTATGGAAACAAATTACAGTAATGGAATTTATCCTATAATCTCTAAATTTTCTAGAACTTGTTTGGGTTGGATTCCGTTTTCGTTTGGTGATGTTTTATACGGGATCTTAATTCTTTGGACAATTTTTTGGTTTTATAAAAACCGAAAAGTGAATTGGAAGCTCAAAACTTTATCTGTTTTAGGGTTTATTTCCGTGACTTATTTTGTGTTTCATATTTTGTGGGCTTTCAATTATTATCGAGTACCACTTTTTGAGAAAATGAATATTAAAAGAGAATATTCAGATGAACAATTGCTCGATTTTACTAAAAAATTGATAGTAAAAACAAACGAAATTCAGTTTCAAATCACGAATGATACAGCCAAAAAAGTAGCTATAATTTACACTCAAAATCAGATTTTTGACAAATCGATTGTTGCTTATGAGAAGTTGTCTAAACAATATTCGTTTTTCAATTATGGAGTTCCAAGTCAGAAAAAATCGTTGTTCAGTTATCCTTTAACGTATATGGGTTTTGGAGGTTATTTGAATCCGTTTACCAATGAAGCTCAGGTAAATGATAGGATTCCGATGTATAATTTTCCGAGTACAGCTTGTCACGAAATGGCCCACCAAATGGGTTTTGCCAGCGAAAGTGAATGTAATTTTATTAGTTTTTTGTCTACTACAAAAGAAGAAGATTTGTATTTTAAATATTCTGGATATAGTTATGCGTTGCGTTACTGCTTGTTTAACTGGGAAGTTCGTAATCCTGAACTATTCGAGAAATTACTAAAAACCATCAATCCTGGTGTGCTTAAAAACTACCAAGAAAGTCAAGATTTTTGGGAAAGCCACCAAACATTTATAGATACCGGATTTAAGATCTTTTATGATAATTTCTTGAAACTAAACCAACAAAAAGACGGACTAGAAAGTTATAGTAAGTTTGTTGATTTGATGGTGAATTATTATGAGAAGAGGAAGTTGTAAGTTATTTTGCTTAAGGACTAAATTAAGCCCCATTTTCGGATTTGACAAATCATCTCATATACAAAAACATTTTAACATTAACCAATTACCCAAATCTGTTTTAATAGCTGTTGGCAAATCGGTTTTTTAATCCAAATATAATTTTCGCCTTGAAAGTTTTACAAGTGAAGTGTATGTTTCATGTAGTAATGGTGTTAGCTCACTAAAATCATTTATTGCTTTCTTATATCTTTCAGGTTGTAATTCTTCCCATTCATATGGAATTGATTGTTTGCCAGGACCTGCTCCAAATGTGTTTTCAAGAATTAATTGTTCTAATTTTTCAAAATGTATTTCTAACTCAGATTTTAATCCATCTAAATCAGCATCAATAAATTCAAACTCTGGAAGTTCGCACTCTTTCAAAAATAAGTCAATCTCAGTCATTAAGTTATCATTGAACTTATTGCAAAAAATATTATGCTTTATAAAATACATTAATTCTTTACTTGATAATAATTCGTTCAATCGTTCGAATGTTTTTCTGTCTAATTCACAATATTTGGTACTAGATGTAATTAGTCCATCACTTAATTCTACTTTTTTATACCAATTTTCTCTATGTTTTTTTAATTCAGAAAAACTATATTTTTTCCCTTTAGGATGTTCTGGATTATATTGCATAACGTCGGCATGGCAATCAAAACATAATGGTAAGCAATTGTCGAAAGAATCTTCCCCTCCATTTTTCTTTTGGTCAATATGATGTAATTCTATTTTTGTCCCACAAAATTTATGACAAATACAACAATGTCTTCCACAAGATAAAAGAGCATTCTCAACAATTGATTGGCTAAATCCCATATTTTATTATTCGGTTATTATTCGTTTTTTTTTTTTTAACTGTTTGCCAACTATTAAATAACCAAATGTTTCTTTGCGTGAGGGATTACTTCGTCAGTTCGCACTTTCAGGCTCGAGTGAATTTTATACCTGACAGGTTTTTAAAACCTGTCAGGTATAAAAAAAAGATTGTAACGTAAAGCCCGACCCGTAGTTTTTAAGAAGGGTCACGCCCAAAATAAGATTATTTACTCGAACTAGTCGCAATCACAAACTTCAAATTGTTTTTGACACCTATTTGCAACACATCAACTAAATCTTGAACTTGTAGGTTAAACGGGATTCTTACGACAACAGCTTGGTCTTTGGCAGATCCCATTTTTGCAAGTAGTGAAGCTTCTAACTGGTCGAAAGAAACTTCTTGCTTGTCGAGATAAAATTTCTTGTCTTCGGTTACAGAAAGTGTAATGAGTTGTTTGTTGGTTTTTTCGGTTGCTTTGGCTTTTGGCAACGTCATTTTTATCACATTAGGATTGGCTAATGTAGATATGATAAGGAAAAATAACAGCAAAAAGAACATAATATCACTGAGTGACGAAGTGGCTATTTCTGCATGAAATCGTTTATTTCGTTTTATTTGTGGCATTTGGTCTCTGAATTATGTTTACAAATTCTAATACGTGACGTTGAATGTTTAGTGAGAAACTATCGATTACACCGTTAAATAAATGGTAAGCAGAATAAGCGATAATACCTACTAAAAGACCTGCTCCAGAGCTAATCATTTTTTCGTATAATCCGCCAGAAATGTTTCCAATACTAATATTTTCAGTAATCGAAATGCTATAAAAAATCTTGATTACTCCACCAATAGTTCCAATAAAACCTAATGTTGGCGCAATACCAGCAATAAGTCCCAAATGTCCTAAGCGTCTTTCCATTTGTCCAATTTCGATATTGGCAACTTTTTCCATGTTCGATTCGATCTCAGCAATAGGTCTTCCAATGGTGTGAATTCCTTCCTTAATGACATTTCCGGAAGCGGTTGTGTCTTTTTCTGCAGTAGCAATCGCCATATCAATATTACCCGAATTAAGATGAATCCGAATATCTTTCATCAAATGGGTATCGTATTTAGTGTGTTTTTTAAGATATATAAATCGTTCTACGATAACGTAAATCGTATAAAATAATAATAATGATATAGGAATTAGAAAGAAACCTCCTTTTAGAATAAATTCTAATACCGAAATTTCGTTCTCTTTTACGACATTTTCAATTACGACACCAGTTGCAGATGCTATTGTGTCGTTTGTGGCTTGCAAAAAAAATCCAATCATAAATGTAAAGTGCTATATTTATATTAAAAATTATCTCAATTTTGCATAAAGATAAATTTCTATAGTATATTAAACTAAAAAAAGTGAATATTATTTTATGCTATATGAAAATTTCCGAATTGATATATAATATATGAATTACCTACAAACATTAGATTGGCTATTTGCTCAGTTACCTATGTATCAGCAACAAGGTGCCATTGCCTATAAAAAAGATTTAACCAATACCATTTTGCTTGCAAATCATTTGAGTAATCCTGAGAAGAAAATTAAAACAATTCATGTGGCAGGAACCAATGGTAAAGGCTCGTCATCATCAATGATTGCTTCGGTTTTGCAAGAAGCTGGTTACAAAGTTGGCTTGTATACTTCACCACATTTGAAGGATTTTCGAGAGCGAATAAAGATAAATGGAATCGAAATTTCAGAAGAATTTGTTGTCGATTTTGTTGCTATAAACAAACCTTTTTTTGAAAAAAATGACTTGAGTTTTTTTGAAATGACAGTAGGTTTGGCTTTCGATTATTTTGTAAAAGAAAAAATTGATGTGGCTGTAATTGAAGTTGGAATGGGAGGAAGGTTAGATTCTACTAACATTATTACGCCACTGGTTTCGGTTATTACCAATATTGGTTTCGATCATACACAGTTTTTAGGAAATACAATGGAGGCTATTGCTTTTGAAAAAGCGGGAATTATTAAACCAAATATTCCAGTGGTTATTGGAGAGTATACTAACCAAACAAAAGATGTTTTTTTAGCTAAAGCCAGAGAATGTAAGACAAATATTTATTTTGCTTCAGATTTAGTTATTGATGATTACCAGTCTGATTTATTAGGCGATTACCAAATACACAATAAGAAAACAGTAGTTCAAACTATTGAAGTTCTAAAACAACATTTTATTATTTCGGAAGAAAATATCAAAAAAGGATTGTTGAATGTGGTAAAAAATACGGGTTTGTTAGGTCGCTGGCAACAAATACATTCGAATCCGAAAGTAATTTGCGATACAGCGCACAATAGCCATGGTTTGAGAGTTGTCTTGAATCAGATTCAAAAAGAGAAATTTGACAACCTGTTTTTTGTTTTAGGAGTTGTAAATGATAAAGATTTAGATAGTATTTTGCCTTTATTTCCAAAAAAAGCAAATTATTATTTTTGTAAACCAAATGTTATGCGAGGATTAGACGCACATATTTTGCAACAAAAATCTAATGAATATGGTTTGTTTGGTAAAGTATGTAATTCTGTTTCAGAAGCTTATCAGCAAGCATTACAGGAATCTTCTGAGAATGATTTTATATATATTGGCGGTAGTACTTTTGTTGTTGCAGAAATTTTATAAATTTATTTAATTTTTATTTGCAGAAGTAAAAAAACGTACTATATTTGCACTCGCATTTAGGGCGATTAGCTCAGCTGGTTCAGAGCACCTCGTTTACACCGAGGGGGTCGGGGGTTCGAACCCCTCATCGCCCACAAAAACTGCTTATTTGCAGTATGTTACAAAGGTTTTAGTCAACATTTAGTCAACTCGATTGATAAAAATGAAGATTAAAACCTTTTTCTTTAAAACAAGATTTCCTGATGGTAATTCATTTCAAAAATTCACCATCAATAATTAATAATTTAACTCCATCTTTAGAAACAGAGCGATGAGAACTTAAATTATCAGAAACTATGTAAGTCATTCCTTTGTGTAAACTTATTTCTTCACCATTTTCGAGTTCGCTTATAAAATCTCCTTCCAAACAATGAACAATATGTCCTTTTTGACACCAATGATCAGCTAAATAACAGGAAGAATATTCTACAATTCGAATGCGAAGTCCATTAAATTCTTTAGTTTGCCAAAACGAGGTTCCGGTTTCGCCTTTATGCTCAGTTTTGGGAATGTTATCCCAATCAATGGCCTGAAAATCTATAGGATTCATATCTTTTTAGATTAATTATTGTTTCTAACTTCTTCAAAAGTAGCATCATAATCATCTCTTACGGTTCCTAAAATTCTGTCCCAAATAAGTGTGTACAATCCGTAATTTCCAAAGAATAATTTATGATGTTGGTTGTGAGCTGTACCAGTATTTACCCATTTTCCTATCCATGTTTTATTGAAACCTTTTGGGTACAATTCATAACCTAAATGACCATAAACATTATAAATAATTTGAAACAGCATGAATATAAAAAAAGCTGTACGATGCACAGGAATCGTAAAGGCGATTAAAGGTGCAATTCCAGCTTCAATGATAGCTTCCAACGGGTGAAAAGCATAAGCTGTCCATGGTGATGGATTCGTAGATTTATGATGTATTAAATGTACTTTTCTATACAAAAATGAATGATGCATAGCTCTGTGACACCAATAAAAATAGGTATCATGTAGAAAAAACATCCATACAAAACTTAAAGCATACCAATAATAATTAGTAACCTCTCCGTAATTAATATTGTTGTATGGTTTTAATAATGTAAAAGTTATATAGGCAATTGTAGAAAAAATAAACATAGAAATTACGGAGTAGGTAATATCTCGGTAGTAATTTTTAGTTTTCGGAAATAGTTTCTGAATCTTTATTTTCAGAAATATTTTTGGCAATAAAATGTAAAAAATCAGAAAACTAGTTCCAGCAAGAATAAAATACCTTGCGGAAATATTTGTTATAGCTTTAAGCCAAGCATCAAAATCAAAGTCCATTTTTTAAGTTTTTAATGTAAATAAACTAATTGTTTTAACCATTGTAAATAGTATATTTAGAATTAAACCACATAGAAATAAAGTTCCTCTATGTGGTTTAAATGTATTAATTAGACTTAAGTCAAAATTTTATTAAACGATTCCTCCCTCGTTTTCCTTATCTAAATATTCTTGAACAATCTCAATTGCATTAGTTACTACATCGCTCAAAGCAGTAATGAAACTTCCGTCTTCGGCATTGTCTATGGCATGTTTTATGGCCTCTATTTCTTTTGGAATAATTTCGTGGGTTACTTCTCTGCCGGCTTCGGCAATACCTTCTAAAATTAAATTGATAATTTCTTCTTCAGTTCTACCACGCAAATATTTTTCTTGGCGAATGATGATATGATCAAACATTCTACCAGCAATTAATCCACATTCTTTAATGTCTTCGTCACGACGGTCACCAACACCAGCAATAATTCCAATTTTTTTGGTTGCATCAATGTTATCCAGATAACCTTCAATACCACGATAACCTGCAGGATTATGAGCAAAATCTATTAGAACTTTAAATTTCTTGAATTCAAAAATATTCATTCTTCCTGGAGTTTGTGCTACACTTGGAATAAATGTTTGCAGCGACAAACTAATATCTTCGGTTTTGAAACCATATAAATAACTAGCTAAAGTAGCTGCTAGAACATTCGCAATCATAAATTTGGCTTTTCCACCAAGAGTTAACGGAACATGAGTAGCTCTTTCGACACGAATTTTCCATTCTCCTTTTTTGATAGTGATGTACCCATTTTCATATACCGCAACAGTTTTTCCCTCCTTACACAGTTTTTTAATAAGGTCATTATCTTCACTCAAACTGAAATAAGCTACATTACAACTCAATTCGTTACCAATTTTCACACAATATTCGTCTTCAGCGTTTAAAATTGCCCAACCATCTTTCTTTACACTTTTTACAACAGTAGCTTTTACACGAGCTAAATCATCTAAAGTATGAATATCACTTAATCCCAAATGATCTTCTTGAATGTTTGTTACAATAGCAATGTCACAACGGCTAAAACCAAGTCCTGAGCGAAGTATTCCGCCACGAGCTGTTTCTAAAACTGCAAATTCGACTGTTGGATCTTTTAAGATATATTCGGCAGAAACAGGTCCTGTTGTATCACCTTTTTCCATCATATGGTTTTGCACGTAAATTCCATCCGAAGTTGTGAATCCAACTTTATAGCCATTATTTTTTACGATATGAGCTAAAAGCCTTGTTGTCGTTGTTTTTCCGTTGGTTCCGGTAACTGCGATAATCGGAATACGACTTGGTTTTCCTGGAGGATATAACATATCTATCACTGGAGAAGCTACGTTTCTAGGTAATCCTTCTGATGGTGCCAAGTGCATACGGAATCCAGGTGCAGCGTTAACTTCGAGAATACAACCGCCATTTTCTTTTAGTGGTTGCGTTAGGTTTTCAGCCATAATATCGACACCACAAATATCAAGACCAATTACTCTAGAAATTCGTTCACAAAGGAAAATATTCTCTGGATGCATCATATCGGTAACATCTACAGATGTTCCTCCGGTGCTGAGGTTTGCAGTCGATTTTAAGTAAACAACTTCATCTTTTCTTGGAATTGTATCTACAGTATATTTTAGTTTTTCTAATAAATCTTCGGTATCACGGTCAATTAAAATTTCGGTTAATACATTTTCGTGTCCGTAACCGCGACGAGGATCTTTGTTGGTTTCTTCGATTAGTTTTGCAATAGAATCTTTTCCGTTTCCAACTATATGTGCAGGAACTCTTTTTGCAGCAGCTACTAATTTGTTGTCTATAATAAGGACACGAAAATCATAACCAGTTATAAATTTTTCGACAATAATTCGATGGCTATATTTTTTGGCATATTCTAATCCAGCTTTTGCATCTTCCCAATTAGTTACATTTATAGAAGCACCTTTTCCGTGGTTTCCGTCTAATGGTTTGAGTACAATTGGATAACCAATTTTTTTGATAACACTGCTTAAATCCTCTTCATCAACACAAATTCCTCCACCAGCAACTGGAATAGAAGCAGCATCTAGCATTTTTTTGGTTTGTTCTTTATTACAAGCAATATCTACAGCAATGCTACTAGTTTTGCAAGTAATTGTAGCTTGAAAACGCATTTGGTTTACTCCGTAACCCAATTGTACTAAGGAGTTTGTTCCTAAACGAATCCAAGGAATATCACGGTTTACGGCTTCTTCGACAATACTTCCTGTACTTGGTCCGAGACGGACTTTATCACGAATAACACGCATTTGTTGAATATCGGCTTCTAAATCATATTCTGTTCCAGCAATTAAAGCTTCTGCAATATGAACCGCACTTTCGGCAGCAAATATTCCTACATTTTCTTCGGTGTAGCTGAAAACTACATTATATATTCCTGGAGTTTTAGTTTCGCGAGTACGCCCAAAACCTGTTTCCATTCCGGCAAGTGTTTGTATTTCGAGGGCAATATGTTCGATAACATGACCCATCCAAGTACCACGTTCTATGCGTGAGAAAAAACCGCCACGGCAACCTTCGGAACAACGATGCTCTATCATGGTGGGAAACATGGCTTCTATTCGTTCTCGAAAACCGTCTATTTTATTGGTAGGAAATTGTTCCATTTCCTCTAAATCCAAACGCATTTGGATTAATTTTTTACGTTGAACACTCCAAATGTTTGGTCCACGAAGCGCTTGAATTTTATCGATTTTCATTTTTGATCAGTTATTTTTTGTAATGTATTTGTTAAAAATAGGAAATATTTGTTTTATAGATACTTTTTTTATGATAGAAATATTAAAAATAGTTATTTTTTGTTGGTTTTCAGTTTTTTATAAATTTTGATAGCAATTGGTTTTATGAATTTTAGCCCTGATGGAAGTGAAAATCCTGTTTATTGCGAATTTTTGAAGAAAATTTGTAATAAACAGATTGTAACAAACAGCAGGATAAATGTGTTGATAAATACTGTAAAGTTTTGCTTCAAAAAAAAGGAAATAGATTTGCATTATTTAAGTTTTTGGTTATTTTTACCAAATGAATATACAAGGAAAATTAATCATTATAGGTGGTGCGGTTGATAAGGGAAGTTTTACTGAAACGGATCTTGATAAGAATGCAGCAAAAAATTTAAACTTTTTTGAGACCGGAATTTTGAAAAGAATTCTTGACGAATCGAAACATAAATTAGAATCTAGAATTGAGGTTATTACTACGGCTTCGAAAATACCTAAAGAAATAGGTCCTGAATATGTGAAAGCTTTGAGCTATTTAGGCGCAAATAATGTAGATGTTCTGGATATTGAACGTCGAGAAGAAGCAATGGATCCTGAAATTGTAGCTCGATTAAAAGCTGCTGATGTGGTTATGTTTACTGGTGGAGATCAGCTGCGACTGACATCTATTCTTGGTGGAACGCCGTTTCACGATTTGTTGTTAGAGAAATATCACAACGAAGATTTTATTTATGCAGGAACTTCGGCTGGTGCTGCTGCGGCTTCAAATAATATGATTTATCAAGGAAGTAGCTCGGAAGCTTTGCTGAAAGGCGAAGTGAAAATTACTTCTGGTTTAGGATTAATTGACGGTGTTATTATTGATACACATTTTGTGCAACGTGGCAGAATTGGAAGACTTTTCCAATCGGTTGTAGGAAATCCAAAAGTGTTAGGAATTGGTTTAGGAGAAGATACAGGTTTGCTTATTACTAATGGAAAACAAATGGAAGCGATTGGCTCTGGACTTGTTATTTTGGTTGATGGTCGTGAGATAAAAGACACGAATTTGACACAAATTGAGTTGGGACAACCTATTTCTATTTCACATTTAGTAACCCATGTGATGAGTAAATACGATACTTTTAATTTGGATACTTTTAAAATGACAATTCATTCTTCACAATACGTATAATTTTAGATTTTAGATATTAGATTTCAGATTTTTTGGATTCTAAAATCTAAAATCTAATATCTAAAATAACAAATGAAATTAATCATCCACGGCGGTTTTTTCTCGGAATCCTCTACAAATGCTGAAACAAAATTAGCAAAGCAAAACGCTTTAGAGCGAATTGTAAAATCATCTTATGAATATTTGAAAACGCATTCGGCTGTTGAAGCAGTGGTTTATGCAGTTTCTCAATTGGAAGATGATGAATTGTTTAATGCAGGAATTGGTTCTCAAATACAAAGTGACGGAAAAATAAGAATGAGTGCCGCTATTATGGACGGTGAAACTCAGAAAATGAGTGGTGTAATAAATATTGAAGACGTTAAAAATCCTATTCAAGTAGCTCAAGTATTAATAAGTGAAGACGATAGAGTTCTTGGTGGAAGTGGCGCTACAAATTATGCAAGACAAAACGGTTTTGAAAAATTATCGACCGAAATTCCTCAACGAAGAGCAGAATATGAAGCCAAATTAAAATCGTTAGGAACAGGAACTGTAGGTTGTGTTGCTTTAGATAATAATGGGAAACTTGCTGTTGCAACTTCAACAGGAGGAAAAGGTTTTGAATTGGTTGGAAGAATATCAGATTCGGCTACTGTTGCTGGAAATTATGCTAACGAATTTTGCGGTGTGAGTTTAACCGGAGTAGGAGAGGATATTGTAAGTAATGCGACGGCAGCTAAAATTGTAACTCGCGTTACCGATGGTTTTTCTTTAGATAAAGCATTCGAAAAAACTTTTGCAGAACTTAAACCTTACGATGGTTTTGCTGGAGCTATTGCTATAGATTATAAAGGAAATATATTCCATCAAGATTCACATCCAAGTATGGTTTTTGCAAGTTATGACGGAGTGAATTTTGAGGTTTTTAGTTAGATAAATAAACACGAATTGCACTAATTTTCACGAATTAATTTGTGAAAATTAGTGCAATTCGTTTTTATTTTTTTTACTTTGATTGTGCTATAAACTCCAATAAAGTTGGATCTGCATTTTTGAAAGTTGGAGCTTTTTCTGTTATAGTTGCCACACGTTTTTTGTTTAGTTTCATAGTAACATCTGCTTCGGTAGTAAACAATAAAACCGATAAAAATGGATTGTTTATATAGGGAGTTAGTATAAAAATAGCTTCATCAATACTATGATTTTCAATAATTTCTTCTTGCTGAAATTTGAATTTCAAACACAATAATAGTTTACCATCTTCAATAATAGTTCTTACATAAATATTCATCAATAAGGTGTTTCCTATCGTTTTTGCAAGTGTTAGTTTTGCAAAAGTTCCATCATTGATACTTTCTTTAAATTTATTAAAAATTTCTGTGTAAGTTTGACTGTTTGGCATTTCTTGTAATTATTTTTTACAAAAGTAGTTTTTTGTTTTTTAATTCTAATAAAAAATCCCCAATCACTTTTAGTAATTGAGGATTTTAGTATTTTTTAATCTCTTTTAGGATTGTTTTTCTTTTCTCTTTTTTCTTCCTTCTTTTCCTTTGCCGTTTTTAGTGGTTCTTTTTTCTCTGTTTTCTTAGCGTCTTGACTTTTTGCCATGATAATATATTTTTAAGTTAGTTTTCTGAATTGAATTTTAGTAAAGGTAACTTATTTAGGATTAGAAAATAAATAAAAAATCCCCAACTGTTTTCACAATTGAGGATTCATTTTAATTATTTAAAATGGATTAATCAACCAAAACCCATTCGCCAGAAGCTAACATGCTTTCGGCTTTTTTGAATTTCATTTCTTCTGTTTTTCCTGAAGAAACTTGTTGAATTGTAACCGTGTCATTACGGTTTATTTTTGGCTGATCACGAACGATAGTTTCTGTAACTTGACGTTGTTGTGTTTGTCCAGCTTCATGATTACGTTCTGCTTGTTCTTCTATATTAAGAATTTCGTCTTTACTTTCAATATAATTTTCTTTCTGACGAACTTGTGTCGCTTCTTGAATATTATTTTGTTGTTGTGGCAAATCTCCTTTAAATAAGAATGAAATTACTTCTTTATTGATACCATCTAACATATTTTTAAACAATTTGAAAGCTTCAAATTTATAAATAAGTAAAGGGTCTTTTTGTTCATGAACTGCTAGTTGAACAGATTGTTTCATCTCGTCCATTTTACGTAAATGTTTTTTCCAAGCTTCATCAACAATAGCTAAAGTGATATTTTTTTCAAAATCGGCAACTAATTGTTTTCCTTGGCTGTCGTATGCTTTTTTCAAATCGGTAACTACATTCAACGATTTTATACCGTCAGTAAATGGTACTACTATACGTTCAAAGCTATTACCTGGATTTTCGTAAACATTTCTAATAATTGGAAAGGCTTCATGTGCATCGCGAATATTTTTTTCTGCATAATATTCAGAAGCTGCTTTGTATGCTTTTCCTGTTAATTCTACGTCAGTAAGTTTAGAAAATTCTGCTTGAGTAACCGGAGATGTGATAGATAAATTTTTAATTAATTCGAATTCAAAATTTTTGAAATCACCTGTTAATTTATTTTTTTCGACAATCACTTCGCAAGTATCATACATCATATTAGCGATGTCTAGTTTTAGACGTTCACCATGTAAAGCGTGACGACGACGTTTGTAAACTACTTCACGTTGAGAATTCATAACATCATCATATTCTAACAGACGCTTACGAGTTCCAAAATTGTTTTCTTCTACTTTTTTCTGAGCACGCTCGATAGATTTTGTCATCATCGAATGTTGAATCACTTCACCTTCTTGCAATCCCATTCTGTCCATGATTTTGGCAACTCTATCAGAACCAAAAAGACGCATCAAGTTGTCTTCTAGAGATACATAAAATTGTGAACTTCCTGGATCACCTTGTCGACCTGCACGACCACGTAACTGACGATCGACACGACGAGAATCGTGACGTTCTGTACCAATGATTGCTAATCCGCCTGCAGCTTTTACTTCAGGAGTTAATTTAATATCGGTTCCACGACCAGCCATATTGGTTGCAATAGTTACAACGCCTGGTTTTCCTGCTTCTTCAACAATTTGTGCTTCTTGCTTATGCATTTTTGCATTCAAAACATTGTGTGGAATATTTCTCATTTTAAGCATTCGGCTTAATAATTCAGAAATTTCTACCGATGTTGTTCCAATAAGCACAGGTCTTCCAGATTGAGAAAGTCCTACAACATCTTCGATAACGGCATTAAATTTTTCACGAACTGAACGATATATTAAGTCTTCTTTGTCAATACGTGACATACCTCTATTTGTAGGGATTTCAACAACATCAAGTTTGTATATTTCCCAAAGTTCACCTGCTTCAGTAACTGCTGTTCCAGTCATACCAGCTAATTTGCTGTACATTCTGAAATAATTTTGTAAAGTTACGGTAGCATAAGTTTGAGTTGCGTCTTCAATTTTTACATTTTCTTTGGCTTCAATCGCTTGGTGTAATCCGTCAGAATAACGACGACCATCCATAATACGACCTGTTTGCTCATCGACAATCATTACTTTATTGTCCATCAATACATATTCTGTATCTTTTTCGAATAAAGTGTATGCTTTTAATAATTGTGTTAAGGTATGAATACGCTCACTTTTTACACTAAAATCTTGAAATAATTTTTCTTTTTGTTCACCTTGCTCTTCAACCGAAAGATTTAGTTTTTCGATACGTGCAATTTCAGTTCCAATGTCTGGTAAAACGAAAAAAGAAGCTTCGGTATCTTTAGACATGATTTCAATACCGCTATCTGTCAGTTCTACTTGATTGTTTTTTTCTTCAATAACAAAATACAAAGCCTCATCTACTTTAGGCATTTCTCTGTTGTTATCGGACATGTATTGGTTTTCGGTTTTTTGTAAAAGGGCTTTGATACCTTCTTCACTCAAAAACTTAATTAAAGCTTTGTTTTTTGGCAAAGCTCTGTGTGCTCTCAATAATTGAAAACCACCGTCTTTTGTGTTTCCTTCTTTTATTAAACGTTTGGCTTCAGTAAGAAAACCGTTTGCCAATTGACGTTGAATATTTACTAAATTGTCAATTTTTGGTTTTAATTCTGTAAATTCATGACGATCACCATCTACCACTTGACCAGAAATAATTAATGGTGTACGAGCATCATCTATTAATACCGAATCGACCTCATCGACAATCGCAAAATTGTGTTTTCTTTGAACCAAATCATCTGGCGAATGTGCCATGTTATCACGAAGATAATCGAAGCCAAATTCGTTATTTGTTCCGTAAGTAATATCGGCATCGTAGGCTTTGCGACGGGCATCAGAGTTTGGTTGGTGCAAATCGATACAATCTACTAACAAACCATGAAATTCGAATAATGGTGCTTTCCAAGCGCTATCACGTTTTGCCAAGTAATCATTTACGGTTACTAAGTGCACTCCGTTTCCAGTTAATGCGTTCAAATATAATGGCAATGTTGCTACTAAAGTTTTTCCTTCCCCAGTTTGCATTTCTGAAATTTTCCCTTGATGCAATACAACGCCACCTATAAGTTGCACGTCATAGTGAATCATGTCCCAAGTAATTTCTTTTCCTGCGGCACTCCAAGAATTTGCCCAAACGGCAGTATCTCCAACAATATTTATGTATGATTTTGTTGCCGAAAGTTCTCTGTCTTTTGCAGTTGCAGTAACTGTAATTTGTGTATTTTCTTTGAAACGTTTTGCAGTTTCCTTTATAACAGCAAATGCTTCAGGAAGAATTTCGTTTAGTGTTTTTTCAGAAATTTCGTAAGCTTCTTTTTCAAGAACATCAATTTGTGCATACACATCTTCACGAGCATCAATATCTTGAATCGCTTCAACTTCTAGTTTTAAGCTTTCGATTTTAGCATCTTTCTCAGAACGAGCTTGCTTGATTATATCTTTAAAATAAGCGGTTTTAGCTCTTAATTCGTCATGTGACAAATTGCTCAAGCTGCTTTCTAAAGCTCTAATTTTAGCAATAATAGGCTGTATGGCTTTGACGTCTTTTTGAGATTTGTCGCCTACAAATACTTTTAATATATTGTTTATGAAACTCATAATAATTCTGTTTATAATTTTGTATAATTAACCAAAAAAAAGTCTCGTGTAGAGACTTTTTTAATAGCTTTTATTTCTAATATTCATCCTCGTTCCAAAGATAATCTTCGTCGGTTGGATAATCAGGCCAAATTTCTTCCATCGATTCGTATGTTTCATCTTCGTCTTCTATAGATTGTAGGTTTTCTACAACTTCAAGAGGAGCTCCAGTTCGTATAGCGTAGTCGATTAATTCGTCTTTGGTAGCAGGCCAAGGTGCATCACTTAAATAAGATGCTAATTCTAATGTCCAATACATTTTTGTTGAATTTTAATTTAATGCAAAAATAATTTTTCTACTGAAAAAATCAAGTTTTTTTTGATTTATTTTTAAATAAAGTTAAGAACGTGATTTTTAGCCCTGATAGAAGTGGAAATCCTATTACTTTTTTTCTTTAAAAAAGTAATAGATTGTAACGGATAGCAGGAAATAGCTTCAAAAACTATTTACGCGGAATCCATTGTACTTCGTCAGCGTGTAAATCGTGGGACAACTTTCGTGCCAAGACAAAAAGGTAGTCAGAAAGTCGGTTCAAATACTTAATTGCGATGTCAGCAACTGGTTCGTTATGGCTTAAATGTACAGATAAACGCTCGGCACGACGGCAAACACAACGAGCAATGTGACAATATGACACGGTTGTGTGGCCACCTGGGAGAACAAAATGTGTCATTTGCGGAAGTGAATCTTCCATAGCATCGATTTCATTCTCTAATAATTCGATATCACTTTCTATGATTCCGAGTTTTTGAAGACGTAATTCTCCATTCTTCATCACTTCTTTTTCCGGTGGCGTTGCTAGAATTGCTCCAACTGTAAATAATCTATCTTGAATTTCGATAAGAATATCTTTGTAATGTTGGTTCATTTCTTGGTCACGAATTAATCCGATATGTGAATTTAATTCGTCTACGGTTCCATAACTTTCAATTCGAATATGGTCTTTGGGAACACGTGTACCACCAAAAAGTGCTGTAGTTCCTGAATCTCCAGTTTTTGTATATACTTTCATTTTGTTGTTTATTCGTGGATTTGTTTATTCGTGGATTTGACTATCGAATAACAGAATCCACTATTTTATATTATCGCTTTCAATTAATCCATCTCTTAAACGAATAATTCTATGAGCATGTGAAGCAATTTCTTCTTCGTGAGTAACAAGAATTACGGTATTTCCGTTGGCATGAATTTCTCCAAAAAGTTTCATAATCTCTTCCGATGTTTTACTGTCTAAATTTCCTGTTGGTTCATCGGCAAGAATAATTGAAGGTTTGTTTACTAATGCTCTAGCAATGGCTACTCTTTGTCTTTGTCCTCCCGAAAGTTGATTGGGTTGGTGGTCCATTCTGTCATCAAGATTTACTTGTGTTAGAACTTCGGTGGCACGAGCGTTTCTTTCAGATTTTGAATAACCGGCATAAATCATAGGTAACGCCACATTGTCTAAAGCAGTTGTTCTTGGCAAAAGGTTGAAAGTTTGAAATACAAATCCTATTTCTTTGTTGCGAATTTCTGCCAATTCATCATCAATCATTTGCGAAACATCTTTATTGTTTAAAATATAAGTTCCAGAAGTTGGCGTGTCTAAACAACCCAAAAGATTCATTAATGTCGATTTTCCAGAACCTGACGGTCCCATTAGCGCTACATATTCGCCTTTGTTTATTTGTAAATCGATGCCTTTTAGCACATTGATGATTTCACTACCGAGAACAAAATCTCGTTTGATATTGGTTATTTTGATTAAAGGCTGACTCATTTGCTCTCTGATATTAAAATGTAAATATAAGTATCGTTTTTGGATAAAATGTTACATATCAATTTTTAAAAATTACACAGAGATTCGCAAAGTTTTCACAGAGATTTACAAAGTTTTTAAATTCTTTGTGTATCTTTTTGTCTTTTTTCTCTGTGAAACAAATTAAACCCGAATCACAAAATGTTCTTTTTCTTGTTCTTCTCTAAAAAACACCATTCCCCATTGAAAAGTATCAATGGTAACTTTTACTTTTTCATGATTTTTCATGATTTCCCAAGCTTCTTCCATGTCTTGTGACCAATGAATATCATCGAAAATCCAAACAGAATCGTTAGTAATTGTTGGTAATAAAAGTTCGAAATAATCTAAAGTTGCTTTTTTTGAATGATTGCCATCGAAGTAAATAAGGTTGTAGGTTGTAGGTTGTAGATTTTTAAAAAATGCAGAAAATTCAGTATTTATAAATTCTACATTATTGAAGTTGCCTCTCGACTCCGCTCGAGATGACAGTTTTTGAAATTGCAATTGACATTGATTCATTGTATTTGGACAACCTTCAAGTGTTGTAGTCTTTGCACTTTTATTTCCTAATAACAATGCAGACGTTGCTAAACCTAAAGAAGTTCCTATTTCTAAAACACTTTCAGGCTGAAAATAATTGATAATTCTAAATAATAATTCAGCTCTTTTTGATGAAATTCCTGCTGTTTTTGCAATTTTAGAAATCTGTCTTGTATTTGATTTAAAAACTCGTGAACCAGCACCAAAATCAGTTACTTCAATAGTTTCTTTATTTTCAAGAAGTAAATTTCGATATTCTTTTAAAATTTTATATTCAGGATAATATTTCTTGTCATAAAAACATTTGGTAATCAAATCAAACACAAAAGGAGAATGCACTCCGTGTTCGTTTTTGGAGTTCCAAAAGAATTTTAAATACGATTTTACAATCATAATTCTTAGCTGTATTTTTCCATTAATGACTTTACGACTTCCTCCGTTTTTGCAAAACGCTCTTTTCGTTCCAATTTTTTGGGTTGTGCAACACGTTCCTGACAGTCAATAATAGCGCAGGATTCGCAAGTAACGCCAACTTTTCTCTTTTTTATATTAGAATCGTTCAAAAAAGCAATTTTGCTTTGTGCGTGTGGCGAAATCAAAATTCCTAACGCAATACTTCTAAAATAGCCGTATCTAAAAGGATCTTTTGTTGCAGATGATAAAACAAAATATTCATTTTCAGTATGATCGTAGGACGAAATTTGTGCCTCAAACAAATGATTTTCATCAGAAATCGTTATTTCTTTCAAGGTTTTTATAGAAACCCATCTTCTGCAATAATGTTCGTTATTTTCATTGGCATGCGGTTCTTGAATATTGGTAATATGCAATTCTTTTGTCAGCTGAAAATCATCTCGTTCAGGCTTGTAATTGAATCTTAAAAAAAAGAGATTTTTTAAGTTAAAATATTTAGGTAAAATATTAGTCAATCGCTGGTAAAATGTTTCTGGAGAATCGGTAAATTCAGCTATTAACTTCAAGAAAACTTCGGTATTCAATGTTTTCGAATCAAAAAATGTTTTTAATTCAGTAACTAATTTTTTTCTTGGAATAAGCAACGCTCCAGCAAAATAAGAAGCAATAAAATTATTTAAAACCTGATCAAAACTATCAAATTTTATCCAAGAAAAAGTATATAATCTATCGGTAATATTCAAAAAATTATAGCCTATTTCTTTAGCATAAATAAACATTCTTTGTGATGAATCTGCTTCTTTAGAAATTAGTAAGGTTCTGGTTTTTGGCACAAAAACCGAACGCAAATTTGTCAATTCTTTATGCTCTGTTAATTCCTCATTGTTAATGGTATAACCATATTCTTCTACTAGAATGTCTTCCAAATCTTTCTCATTCAATTTTTTAGATAAATCTATAGAATATGCCTTTGCAAACCGTTCTACATCATTTTCTATGGCTTCAAAATAATTATTATGCGCCTCTTGGTACGAACGTAATGACGCCAAAAAGAACCGTTCTCTACTCAAATTATAATGTTTGGCAATTTCAAAAAGTGTACTAATAAAAGCATTTACTTTCAATGGAGCTTCGGCAATAATATCTATCAAATCACTTTCTTTAATACCAAAAATATCCAGCGGAATTTCCTTCAAAATTTTAGATTGTAAAATCTCGCCAATTGGAGCTAAATTTTTATCTAATTTAAGCGAAACCATTTGGTCATAAGTCACATCGAGTGCCTCAGTAAGTAAAACAATTTTATCGCGCTTCGGATATTTTTTCCCTTTTTCAATTTCGTTTAAATACGATTTTGAAAGCCCAGTTACTTTGGCTAAACCAAATAAAGACAAACTTTTTTCGGTTCGTAACTGCTTTAATTTTAGTCCAAAAATCAATCGTATGTATTCTTCTTCAATCATTTTTTATTTTTTTTGAGCGAATCGTTCGGGCTTTATCTATCAATTTTGTTCCTGCTTTCGGCTTTATCTCTTCGCTGCGCTACGAGGATATCGCCTCAATCAGGGCTAAACGAGCTATTTCTAGGTGTATTTGTAAATTTTTCGAAACACAAAACAAATATAGTTTATTTAATAGCGAAATCACAAAAACAAATTATCTTATAAATTTAGCGAACGTTCGCTTGTTTTGTATTTATTTATTTTATACTATTGTACTCAGATAAAAACAAACAAACTTTATTATGGAAACTCTAGTTGAAAATACCGAAGTAAATAGTAAACATCAAAATGGTTACGAAAAAATCATAACGCCTGATGCTTTACTTTTTTTAGAAGAACTTCATAAAAATTTTAATGCCAAACGAAAAGAACTTCTTGAAAAAAGAGAAATTCAACAAGTAATTTTCGATAATGGAGAATATCCAATTTTCCCATTAGAAACCAAAAACATAAGAGAATCCAATTGGGTTGCCGCTCCAATTCCAGCTGATTTATTGGATCGTAGAGTCGAAATTACTGGACCAGTTGATCGCAAAATGGTTATAAATGCTTTAAATTCTGGTGCCAAAACTTTTATGGCCGATTTCGAAGACAGTTGTTCTCCAACTTGGAATAATTTAATGGATGGGCAAAAAAACCTTATCGATGCGGTAAACAAAACCATATCGTTAGAACAAAACGGAAAATCATACCAATTAAAAAATGAAATTGCTACTCTGATTGTAAGATCACGAGGTTTGCATTTAGAAGAAAAAAATCTACAATTCGAGAACGAAAATTTTTCTGCTTCTTTAGTAGATTTTGGTTTGTACTTTTTTCATAACATACATAATTTACTAAAACAAGATTCATCGTGCTACTTTTATTTAGCAAAATTAGAGCATTACGAAGAAGCAAGATGGTGGAATGAAGTATTTGAATTTTCACAAAATTATTTAAAAATTCCAGTCGGAACAATCAAAGTTACGGTGCTTATTGAAACCATAACGGCAAGTTTTCAGTTGGACGAAATAATCTACGAATTAAAAAATCATATTGTTGGACTTAATTGTGGTCGTTGGGATTATATTTTTTCATTCATAAAAAAATTAAAAAACAAACCTAGTTTTCTTGTGCCAGACAGAGATCAGGTCACTATGACAAGCCCGTTTATGAGTGCTTATTCTTTGAGAGTAATTCAAACTTGTCACAAAAGAGAAATACTTGCTATTGGCGGAATGGCAGCTCAAATTCCGATTAAAGGCGATGAAGAAGCTAATAATTTAGCTTTCGAAAAAGTAAAAGCCGACAAAGAACGTGAAGTAAAAAACGGTCACGACGGCACTTGGGTAGCGCATCCAGGACTAATTCCTGTAGCAATGAAAGCTTTTAACGAAAATATGTTGACCAAAAATCAGATGCATATTAAAAGAAACGAAATCTACATAACTGAAGAACAACTTTTAGAATTACCAATTGGAAATGTAACAGAAAAAGGAGTTCGAAAAAATATTAATGTTGCCATTTTATATGTAGAATCTTGGCTTATGGGTACTGGAGCAGCTGCTATTTACAACTTAATGGAAGATGCAGCTACAGCAGAAATTTCTCGAGTTCAATTATGGCATTGGTTAAACAAAAAAGTAGTTTTAGAAAACGGTGGTACTTGTAGCAAAGCATTATATGAAGAATATGCTGTTCAAGAATTAGAAGCCATCAAAGAATATGTTGGTGCGAAAAGATTTTCTGAAGGGAAGTTTGAAATTGCTTCAAAACTATTATTAGAAATGGTTTTTAATGAAAAATTAGATGAGTTTTTAACGCTGAAAGCTTATCCATACTTAGATTAATAAAAAACGAATATTAAAATAATTTACACAACTATATAAACAAAAAAGATGAACACAAACGAAAAAATTCAGCAATTAGTTACCGATTGGACAACAAACAAAAGATGGGATGGCGTTGAAAGGCCATACACAGCCGAAAAAGTAATTACACTTCAAGGGTCTTATCAAATTCAACATTCTATTGCAAAACACGGTGCGGAAGTGCTATGGCACAAATTGAACAATCAAGATTGGGTTGCTGGATTGGGCGCGTTAACAGGTAATCAAGCCATTCAAGAAGTTGAAGCAGGATTAGAAGCTATCTATCTAAGCGGTTGGCAAGTAGCTGCCGATGCCAATTTATCGGGAGAAATGTACCCAGACCAATCCTTATATCCAGCCAACAGTGTTCCTCAAGTTGTAAAACGTATTAATAATGCTTTATTAAGAGCAGATCAGATACAAAGTGTAAACAAAATTGAAAACAAAAAAGACTATTTAGTTCCTATAGTTGCCGATGCAGAAGCTGGTTTTGGTGGTAATCTAAACGCTTTCGAATTGATGAAAGGTATGATTGAAGCCGGAGCTGCTGGTGTTCACTTTGAAGATCAATTATCATCAGCAAAAAAATGTGGTCATTTGGGTGGAAAAGTATTGGTGCCAACACAAGAAGCTATTAATAAACTAGTTGCAGCACGTTTAGCAGCAGATGTTATGGGCGTTTCTACCTTGATTATTGCAAGAACCGATGCCGAAGCTGCCAATTTAATTACCAGTGATGTCGATGAAAGAGATAGAAAATTCATCACAGGAGAACGTTCCCCAGAAGGATTTTTCTATGTAAATAATGGTATCGAACAAGGTATCGATCGTGGTTTATCTTATGCACCTTATGCTGATTTAATTTGGATGGAAACTTCTACTCCAAATATTGCAGAAGCTAGAAAATTCGCAAATGCAATTCACGCACAATATCCTGGAAAATTGTTGGCATACAACTGTTCGCCATCATTCAACTGGGCTTCAAAACTATCGGTAAAAGAAATGGAAACATTCAGAGAAGATCTTGCTGCATTGGGATACAAATTCCAGTTCATTACATTAGCAGGATTTCACGCCTTAAATACTTCTATGTTTGAGCTTTCTTTAGCTTACAAAAAGAAAGGTATGGCTGGTTATTCTGAATTGCAAGAAAAAGAATTTGCTCTTCAAAAAGAAGGTTTCAAAGCAATTAAGCATCAAAATTTTGTGGGAACAACTTATTTTGATGAAGTTCAAAATACGGTTACTATGGGATTAACATCAACTGTAGCGATGAAAGATTCTACAGAAACAGCACAGTTTTAATATTTTGGTTGAATTTTTTTGTAAAA
>NZ_JAYSSZ010000196.1:0-3260 GCF_043720215.1 Flavobacterium sp.
TATGAATTAGATCCTTTAGAAATTTTGAAATCGGCATTGTTTACAGAAGATCATCAGCAAATGATTGTAGTTAAGAACATCGAAGTCTATTCTATGTGCGAACACCATATGTTACCATTTTTCGGAAAAGCACACGTAGCCTATATTCCTAATGGTAAAATAGTTGGATTGAGTAAAATTCCAAGAATTATTGAGGCTTTTGCAAGAAGGTTGCAAGTGCAAGAACGATTGACAGACCAAATTAAAGATTGTATTCAGGAGGCTTTAGAACCACTTGGAGTGGCTGTAGTTATTGAGTGTCAACATATGTGTATGCAAATGCGTGGCATTCAAAAACAAAATAGTGTAACCACAACCTCTTCTTTCACTGGAGCATTTGAGAAAGATAAAACTAGGAAAGAATTTATAAGTCTAATTTCTAACAAATTTAGTTAAATGGAAATTTTGGTATTTAAAACTAATGTAACAACAAAAAAAGAAGTAATTTCAATAAGTCAATTATTAGACAACATAGTAGGAAGCCTCTCTTGGAATTTTGATTTAGAAGATGTTGATAATATTTTTAGAGTTGAAATTGATAGTAATAAAGCTTCAGAAATAATTTCACATTTTAATTTATGCGGTTTTCTTTGTGAAGAATTACAATAAAAAAACCACACTTTTTTGATAAATCTAATATCGAATAAGTGTGGTTTTTGCCATTAAATCGTTTAGCAAATTTTTTAAAAGTAAGATCAATATTTCATCTTTGGAGTTTTGGGCAACTGTAATTAATATTATATTTGATTTTTATAACTTTGTCAAATGGAAAAATCAGAAACACTCGAACAATTTTATTTGACAAAAGTAAATGGAATGCCCGAAAATCTCAAAAAAGAGATTGGACATTTTAATGTTTTTAAACTGGATGATTTTGTTGGCAAAAAAGCAAAACCTATTCCATACAGTCGAAAAGATTTTTATAAAATTAGTTTGATCATTGGAAAAAATAAAGTGCATTATGCCGACAAAATAATAATCATTGAAGAGCAAGCTTTATTATTTGCCAATCCACAAATCCCATATAATTGGGAACAAATTGGCGAAATACAAACAGGATACTTTTGTATTTTCACAGAAGCATTTTTCAATCAGTTTGGAAATCTAAGAGACTATCCTTTATTTCAACCAGGAGGAAATCCAATTATATCTATATCCAAAGAAGAAGCCGAATTGGTTAAAAATTTATTCGTAAGAATGTTTGAGGAAATAAATTCTGATTATACTTTTAAATATGATGCTATTAGAAACCTTGTTTTTGATGTTATTCATTTTGCTCTAAAAACGCAACCAATTGCAACTTCTTTATATAACAAATCGAATGCTGTCGTTAGAGTTTCCTCACTCTTTATGGAATTATTAGAGCGTCAATTTCCTATCGAATCAATAGCACAAGAAATTACTTTTCGATCACCATCAGCATTTGCAAATCAATTAAATATTCACGTAAATCACTTAAATAAAGCATTAAAAGAAACAACAGGCAAAACTACATCGCAAATTATTGCAGAGCGAATTACGCAAGAAGCAAAAATTTTACTCAAACAAACCAATTGGAATATTAATGAAATCGCCTCGTGTTTGGGCTTTGAAGAATTGTCTCATTTCATAAACTTTTTCAAAAAAGAGGTTCAACTTTCTCCGAACGCATACAGAATTACATAAATATTTGATTTTTGCAACTTATGATTTGATTTATTCAATTCTATCAACTTGCACTGGCAATACCTTTGTCCCATAATTAAAAACATAAAAAATATGGAAAATAGCAAAGTTTGGTTTATCACTGGTGCATCAAAAGGACTTGGATTAACATTAGCAAAAAAATTATTGGAACAAGGATATTCAGTAGCTGCAACATCTAGGAATAAAGAAGCATTGATTGAGGCTATCGGAAATACGTCTTTAAATTTTCTACCGCTAGAAATGGATTTAGTCAATGAAAAAAGTGTCAAAAACGCAATTGAAGTTGCAATCAATCATTTTAAAACAATAGATGTTGTAGTAAATAATGCTGGTTATGGTCAGATTGGGACATTGGAAGAATTAACAGACGAAGAATCTAGAAAAAATTATGATGTAAATGTATTTGGCTTATTAAATGTGGTCAGAAATACGATGCCTTATTTACGTGCCAACAAATCAGGTCATATTTTCAATATTGCATCGGTTGGTGGCTATTATGGGGGTTTTTCGGGTTGGGGAATCTATTGTTCCACTAAATTTGCTGTTGCAGGATTAACAGAAGCTTTAGCAGCAGAAGTAAAATCTTTTGGAGTAAAAGTAACTTTAGTTTACCCAGGTTATTTCCGAACCAATTTCCTTTCGGAAGAATCTATCATAATTCCCAAAAGTCCTATTGATGAATATGAAGATGCACGACAATCACAAATTTTGCATCAAAATCAAATCAACGGAAATCAACCAAATGATCCTGAAAAAGCAGCTGATGCATTAATTCAAATGGCTAAAGAAGAAAATCCAGCATTGCATTTATTTCTAGGTGCTGATGCGCTAGAAATGGTAGAACAGAAAATCAGTATTATCAAACTAGAGGTTGAAAAATGGAAATCTACCAGTTTATCAACAGCTTTTAAAAAGTAATAAAATCAATTTACATTTAAAATTAGACTTTTCAGGTGTTACAGTTTTGCTTTTAACGATAGTATTTTTTTCCTCTAAAGATGCTATAAACAATAATCAAAAAATGGATAATGAAAATAAATATGTAGGTATCTGGGTTACTAAAGATGGCTATATCAGACACGAATTATTACCCAATAATCGATATGATGAAGCTCGCGGAAATCGTAAAAGTGCATATCAAGGCGACTACAAAATTACTGGAGATCATATTGATTATAAAGATGATACTGGTTTTATTGCCGATGGTGATTTCAAGAATGATATTTTATACCACGCAGGTATGATATTGTACAGGGAGAAAGTGCAATAATTTTTTCATCATTTTCTTTGATTGTAGAATTCATTTTATAAAAAACTTTTTGCCAAATGACAAATTTCGTAAAAACATCTTTCACTAACTTGCGACTATGAAAAATTTTATGGACTACATCTTACAGTTTGGAAATTTAAACCAACAACAAATTGACTTAATTTCAAAAAAAGCAACAGAATTAAATCTGAATAAAGATGATTATTTTCTAGAAGCAGGAAAAGTTTCCAAACAGTTTGGCTTTATTATAGATGGAATTACTCGG
>NZ_JAYSSZ010000197.1:0-8975 GCF_043720215.1 Flavobacterium sp.
TGTTGAAGATAGTAATGAATCTACAGAAAATGACTACTGGGCCAATTTTGAAAAAGCATTAACTTCAGAATCAAACAAAAAAGTTACTAGAAACAAAAGAACATTTATGGTAGCTAATGCAAATGAGGAAACTGCAAAAAAATTAGAATATTATTTAGAACATTATTGGAAATAAAAATCAGATTTATTATAAAAATAGAAGCTCAAAATTGTAAGATTTTGGGCTTTTTTTGTTACCCAATTCTCAAACCATTCTCAACTTTTAGATCGCTAGAAAGTAAAACAATATCGTTGTTCTTTCCTATAGAGCCGAGAACCAAACATTCGCTCATAAACTTACCAATTTGTTTTACAGGAAAATTAGTAACTGCCACAATTTGTTTACCAACTAAATCAATTTTAGTATAACACATAGTAATTTGTGCTGATGATTTTTTGATTCCAATTTCATCTCCAAAATCGATTGTTAGTTGATAAGCGGGATTTCTTGCTTCTGGAAAATCATTTACTTGTATGATGGTTCCTATTCGCATTTCTACTTTTTCGAAATCACTCCAAGCTATTGTATTCATTTGTTTTTTATTTATAAAGGGCTTCGACTCCGCTCAGCCTGACATTTGTTTAATCACTAACAATTAATCTAAATACACTATATTAGTTAGTTTAATTAGCTTCGACTCCGCTCAGTTTGACATTACAAAAAATGCTTAATCTCTACTCAATGTCCTTCTGAGCGGAGTCGAAGGAAATTTTAAAATTACTTGAATGACTCTCATTTTTACATATAGACAAATTCTTTAAATCTTCCCATTTATCATCTATAATTGCTTCTTTCTTTTTTCTACTCCAACCTTTTACTTGCTTCTCGAATGTAATTGCTTGATTAACCTCATTAAATTCTGTGGAAAAAACCAATTGTAAAGGTCTTTTGTCAAAAGTATAACAACTTAAATTTAAACCATTTTGATGTTCATAAAATTTTCTATTCATATTATTAGTCATTCCAGTATAATAACTACTATCTGAACATTTTAGAATATATACATAATATTGTTTCATTTTGTTTTTGTTTATTAAGGCTTTGACTCAGCTCAATCTGGCAGTACAAAAAACACATGATTTCTACTCGATGTCCTCCTGAGCGGAGTCGAAGGGTTTGCTTGGCTTCGACTCCGCTCAGCCTTACAAAAAAAATCCTCCGTTTTGCAACGAAGGATTTTCTTAAGAAATTATATTTTTACTATTATGCGTTTGCTGCTGCATGTTTTGCTGCAATTGCATCTTTGTCTGCTTTTGGCATTGTGTCAACCAAAACTGGTGTTGCAATGAATAAAGATGAATAAGTTCCTACTGCAATTCCTACTAACATAGCAAAGATAAATCCTCTGATTGATTCTCCACCGAAGATAAACATAATCAATAATACTAATAACATCGTTAATGACGTATTGATTGTTCTAGACAATGTAGAGTTAATAGAATCGTTTACAATATGATTAAAATCACCTTTTGTTTTACCAGCAAGGAACTCTCTAATTCTGTCAAATACAATTACAGTATCATTCATAGAATAACCAATAACGGTTAAGATAGCTGCAATAAAGTGCTGATCCATTTCCATGTGGAAAGGCATAAATTTATAACAAAGAGAATAAATTCCTAATACAAATATAACGTCATGCGCTACAGCTGCTAGTGCTCCTAATGAATATCCTAATTTACGGAAAGAAACTACTAAATAAAGACCTACAACCAACATAGCTCCTAAAACCGCCCAGAATGAGTTGGTTTTAATATCTGCTGAAATCGCTGGACTAATTTTTGAAGCTTGTAACACTCCTAACTCTTTACCGTCGTAAGAATTTATAAATTTCTCATAAGTCATACTTGGAGAAAAATGACCTTTTAGTGCATTGTATAATTTTTGATTCACTTCTGTATCAATGTTTACACCTTCTTCTTTAATTTTATATTTTGTAGTAATCTTAAGTTGATCGTCTGTACCAAATATTTTTGCTTCAGCACTTTGGAAAACATCTTTTTTAGATAATTCAGCTGCAATAGCTGTTGGTTCTACTGTTTTTTCAAATTTAACTTGAAAAGTTCTTCCTCCAACAAAATCGACACCTTCATCAAGACCATTCACAAAGAATATTGAAATTAAACTGATAATAACAACACATGAAGAGAAAATATAAGTTCCTCTTTTGATTCTTAAGAAATCAAAATTGAATCCTGTAAACCAGTTTTTAGACCAACTGTTTGCAAATTCTAATTTGGTTCCTTTTGCAACTGCTCTATCTAAGAATATTCTTGTGATAAAAATAGACGTAAATAAAGACGTTATAATACCAATTAATAAAGTTAAAGCAAATCCTTTGATAGGTCCTGTTCCAAAAATATATAATATAGCACCAGTTAAGATGTGTGTTACGTTTGCATCAATAATAGAACGCATCGCACCAGTCCAACTGAACGATTTTTTAACCGCTTCGTCAAGACTTAATCCTGCACGTAATTCTTCTTTTGCTCGTTCGTATATAATGATGTTAGCATCTACTGCAGTACCCATTGTTAAAACGATACCTGCAATACCTGGTAATGTTAATACAAAACCGAAACTTGCCATTACTCCAAAAAGGAATAATAAGTTGACAATTAAGGCAATGTTTGCATACCAACCCGCTTTACCATAATAAATTAACATCCATAATGATACTAATAATAAACCAACAATAGATGAAGCTAAACCGTTATCGATAGCTTTTTGTCCTAAAGATGGCCCTACTACTTCAGACTGCACGATTTCTGCTGCTGCAGGTAATTTACCAGCACGCAAAACGTTAGCTAAATCTTTAGTTTCTTCTATTGAGAAAACACCAGAAATTTCAGATCGTCCTCCAGCAATTGGTCCTGAAGAAACACCAGGAGCTGAATAAACGATATTATCTAAAACAATTGCAATATTACTTTTTTGAGTATAAGCTCTTCCTGTTAATTCTTCCCAAATTTTTGCTCCTTTACCATTCATTTGCATAGTAACTGATGGTTTTCCCATTTGGTCAAACGAATCAGAAGCGTCAACTAGAACACCACCACTCATAGGAGGTGTGTTTGTTCTGTTTCCTTTTAATGCATATAACTCTACAACATCAGCAGTTTTTTCAGAAGGTTTTCCCCAAACAAATTTAGCATCAGCTAAATTACTTGGCAATAAAGCTTTGATATCTGCACGTTTGAAATAACTATTAATTACTGCTGTATCTTTAGATTTAACATAAGCTAATACTGGACTTCCTTGTTGTCCTCCACTTACAATTTTACTAAAAAATGGTCCCATATCTGCTTTTGTAGCAGTAGAATCTTTTACAGTTTTATCAACTAATAAAGAATCTATTTTTGAAGTTGCTTTTGTAGCAACATCAGCAGTAGTAGTTTTTTCAGTTTTCTTTAATGCTTCATTTACTGAACCTAAATAATTACCAACTTCTTCAACTTTTAAAGTTTCCCAAAATTCCAATTGTGCAGTACTTGATAAAAGTTTTTTAGCTCTATCTACATCTTTTGCACCTGGAAGTTCTACAAGAATACGACCTGTAGTTCCTAACTTAACTATATTAGGTTGTGTAACACCAAATTTGTCGATACGCTCACGTAGTACTCTAAAAGCACTTTCTATAGATTCTTCAACTTTTTTGCTAATTACTTTTTTTACATCAGCATCAGAAGTATTGAAATTAATTTTTTCTGCATCTGCTAAAGTTCTGTTTCCAAAAATATCTGGAGAAGCTAATTTTACACTTCCGTTTGAATTAGCATCAAAAGCTTCATAAAAAGCATCTAAATACGATTGATTCCCTTTTTGATTTGTTTTTGCATCAGCTAAAGCCTTGTTGAAAACAGGATTTGTAGTATTGTTAGCTAATTGTTTCAACACATCTTTAACAGAAATTTGCAATATCACATTGATACCACCTTCTAAGTCAAGTCCTTTGTTGATTTGTTTTGTTTTTACTTCCTCGTAAGTAAAGTAGCTTAAAAACACTTTTTCTTTCCCTATCGAGTCAAGATATTTTACTTCTTTATCTTGATTTCCGCATGCAAAAGATTTTGCATCGTTTTTCACTTTATTAGCAACAAATGTGAAAGAAAGTTGGTAAATACTTACCAGTGCAAATATTATTGCAATAAATTTAATAAGTCCTCTATTCTGCATTCTGTGTAAAAATTAATTAATTCTTTGTTTGGTTTCTTTGTTTTTGAATTATAAAAATAGGGTAAAAAACACTATCCTGTTTTCACAAAACGTGCAAATATATAAATTTAACCACAAAGAACACAAAGAATTTCACAAAGTTCACTAGGTTTTTAGATTCTTTGTGAACATTGTAAAATTCTTAGCTACTTTGTAGTTAATATATTTAAGCTAAAACTGATTTTAGATCAGCATTCATATTACGAACAGCCTCTGCACTTTTCGCAAATAATGCTTTTTCGTTTTCGTTTAGGTTGATAGTAACAATTTCTTCGATACCGTTTTTACCAATAATACAAGGTACTCCGATACAAATATCTGATTGACCATATTCTCCGTCAAGCATAACTGAACAAGCAATCATTTTCTTTTGGTTATTCAAAATACTATCTACAAGATAAGCAACTGAAGCACCTGGCGCATACCAAGCTGAAGTTCCTAATAATCCTGTTAATGTAGCTCCACCAACCATAGTATCAGCGGCTACTTTATCCAATTGTTCTTGAGAAAGAAATTCTGAAACTGGAATTCCGTTATAAGATGCCAAACGAGTTAATGGAATCATTGTTGTATCACCGTGACCACCGATAACCATTGCCGAAACATCATTTGAAGGTTTGTCTAATGCTTTTGATAAATAATATCTGAAACGTGAGCTATCTAAAGCACCACCCATTCCGATAATTCTATTTTTTGGCAAACCTGTTGCTTTCAAAGCTAGGTAAGTCATCGTATCCATTGGATTAGAAACCACAACCACAATAGTATTTGGAGAATGTACTAAAACATTTTCTACTACATTTTTTACAATTCCTGCATTAATCCCTATTAATTCTTCACGGGTCATTCCTGGTTTTCTAGGAATTCCAGAAGTAATTACTACAACATCAGAATTTGCTGTTTTAGAATAATCGTTTGTAACTCCGGAAAGTTGTGTATTAAAACCTGTATTTGTTGCGCATTGCATCAAATCCATTGCTTTACCTTCGGCAAAACCTTCTTTAATATCTAATAACACTACTTCGCTTGCAATTCCTCTATAAGAAATAACATCTGCACAAGATGCTCCTACATTCCCTGCTCCTACTATGGTAACTTTCATTTTTATTTTTTTATGTTGATTTGTTTATTTGGTTAATCGTTTATTTGGTTATTTGTTAAATCGATTAACCGAATCAACAAATAACCAAATAAACTTTTAGGCATCAATATTTGCGTAAACTGCATTTTTCTCTATAAATTCTCTACGAGGCGGAACCTCATCACCCATTAACATCGAGAAAACTCTATCAGCTTCTGCTAAACTATCAATATTTATTTGACGTAAAGTTCTGAATTCAGGATTTAAAGTAGTATCCCACAATTGCTCCGCATTCATCTCTCCAAGACCTTTATAACGTTGAATAGCAGCGCTTCCACCCATTCTTTCATTGGCTTGATCGCGTTGCACTTCGTTCCAAGCGTATTCTTTTTTATTTCCTTTTTTAACCAAGTATAATGGTGGTGTTGCGATATAAACGTGCCCTTCTTCGATTAATTCTTTCATAAAGCGGAAGAAGAACGTTAATATTAAGGTAGAAATGTGGCTACCATCAATATCCGCATCACACATAATTACTACTTTATGGTAACGTAATTTTTCAAGATTTAATGCTTTACTATCTTCGGCAGTACCAATGGTTACACCCAATGCTGTAAATATATTACGAATCTCTTCGTTTTCGAAAACTTTGTGGTGCATGGCTTTCTCCACATTCAAAATCTTACCACGTAATGGCAAAATAGCTTGAAAAGCTCTGTCACGTCCTTGTTTTGCAGTTCCTCCTGCCGAATCTCCCTCGACAAGGAAAACTTCGCATTTTGCTGGATCTTGTTCAGAACAATCTGATAATTTTCCTGGCAATCCGCCTCCACCCATTACGGTTTTGCGTTGTACCATTTCACGTGCTTTCTTAGCAGCGTGACGTGCTTGTGCAGCCAAAATTACTTTTTGAACAATGATTCTCGCATCATTTGGATTTTCTTCCAAATAATTTTCAATCATATCTCCAACCGCTTGAGAAACTGGAGAAACTACTTCTCTGTTTCCAAGTTTTGTTTTGGTTTGACCTTCAAATTGAGGTTCAGCAACTTTTACCGAAATAATAGCTGTTAATCCTTCACGGAAATCATCTCCTGAAATTTCGAATTTCAATTTATCTAACATTCCAGACGAATCTGCATATTTCTTCAACGAACGGGTTAAACCAGTTCTAAAACCTTGCAAGTGCGTTCCTCCTTCGTGGGTATTGATGTTATTTACGTAAGAAAATATATTCTCTGTATAACTTGTATTGTAAATTAAGGCAACTTCAACTGGAATTTCACCTTTGTCGTTATCCATAGAAATTACGTGCGCAATAATTGGCTCACGATTTTTATCTAAATAACGGATATATTCTTTTAGCCCTTCTGTAGAATGAAAAACTTCTGAAACAAAATTTCCGTCTTTGTCTTTCTCTCTTTTATCTGTAAAAGTAATTGTAATTCCTTTATTCAAAAATGACAATTCACGCATACGAGCAGACAAAGTATCGTATGAAAACTCTGTTGTTTGCGTAAAAATAGTATCGTCTGGATAAAAAGTAACGATAGTTCCACGTTTTGTAGTTTCGCCAATTTGTTTTACTGGATAAAGTGCTTTTCCTTTTTCGTATTCTTGTTCATAAACCTTTCCATCACTACTGTGAACAGTTGCTCTCAAGTGGTTTGACAAAGCATTTACTACCGAAACTCCAACTCCGTGCAATCCTCCAGAAACTTTATAAGAATCTTTATCAAATTTTCCTCCAGCACCAATTTTAGTCATTACAACTTCTAGAGCTGAAACGCCTTCTTTTTTATGAATTCCTACTGGAATACCACGACCGTTATCTTCTACAGAAACCGAACCATCTTCATTTATATCTACTCTAATCGTATCACAATGACCTCCCATTGCTTCATCGATAGAGTTATCGACAACTTCATAAACTAAATGGTGTAAACCACGAACACCTACATCTCCAATATACATCGACGGACGCATACGAACATGCTCCATTCCTTCTAATGCCTGAATACTATCTGCTGAATAATTATCCTTCTTAATTTCGTCGCTCATATAAATTTATTCTAAAAAATGTAATTTTTGTCTAACAGGCAAATATATACTATTACGAATGATTTTGAAACCAAAACCTACGATTTAGTCATGAAGTTATCAACAGTTTATTAATAATTATAAAAAAAACGTCTTGAAAAAATCAAGACGTTTTTAAGAAAAAAATTTAAAATCGTTAAGCCATTATATTAGATTTTGCAATTTCCAAATCTGCTTGTACATGCGCAACGTTTGCACGACCGCTTGGGTCTTTGTTTTCTTGCCATTTTGGAATCCATTTTCGTACTGTTTCAGCTGCGCTTTGTTGTGGATAATATTTATGAAATATAGTTCTATAAAAATAAGCTTCTTTGGTTGTTGGCGTATTATACGAAAACATTTTTTTAGCTGAATCCAATTGTTCATCCGTTACTTTTGATGCACAATATTCGATTAATTGATCTATCCAGTTATAACCCACACCATCGGAAAATTGTTCTTTTTGACGCCATAAAACTTCATCTGGAAGATATGGATTGTCCTGTGTATCGAAAGCTTTGCGAAGAATATATTTTTCTTTTCCGTCGTAGGTTTTTGGTTGTTTTTCTTCTGGTTTTATTAACATCGCAACATCAAGAAATGCTTTGTCAAGAAAAGGAACACGAGCTTCGAGTCCGTGCGCCATAGTCGACTTATCGGCACGAAGCAAATCGGCGGTGAATAATTTCTGAACCCTTTCTATGGTTTCTTTTTGAAAATCTTCGGTAGAAGGTGCATTTCTAAAATACAAATAACCTCCAAAAATCTCGTCTGCTCCTTCACCAGAAAGAACTACTTTAATTCCCATATCGGTAATTGCTTTCGATAAGAAATACATAGGTGTACTGGCTCTTACCGAAGTCACATCGTATGTTTCTAAATGCCAAATTAATTTGTCTAAAATCTCAATTCCTTGCTCGATAGTAAAATGAACTTCGTGGTGCTCTGTTCCTAAAAACGCAGCTACTTTTCGAGCAGCTTTGGCATCGGGTGCATTTTCATCTAATCCAATAGAAAAAGAATGTAAAGTTTTGCCTTTTTCTTTCAACAATCTTGATGCAATAGATGATGTTAATGACGAATCTAATCCTCCCGAAAGCAATACTCCAATAGGCACATCGCTCATTAATCGTTTGCGAGTCGCTTCGGTTAATGTGTCTCTAATTAGTTTTAAATCTAATTCGTTTGTTGCTTTTTTATAATCGTCATATTCAGGTTTGTAATATTTAACAAATCCAGTTTTTGGTGTATAAAAATGTCCCGGAGGAAAGGTTGAAAAAGTTTTGCATTGATCAACAATTGGTTTCATTTCTGAAGCAAAATACATTCTGCCTCTTTCGTCTAGACCGTAGTACAAAGGCTTCACTCCCATTGGGTCACGTCCTGCAATATAATCATCGCCATCTATAACCACAAAAGCGAAATCGCCATCTAACTTATTTAGCCCAGGGCCACTTCGTGCAGGAGCACACCGCCTGCGAGTGGTGTGACTTCACCGCCGTCTGCGGCCCGCGCCCGCTGCTCGAGCGGAGGCGGCGCTACAAGATCAACGACACCAGG
>NZ_JAYSSZ010000198.1:0-3206 GCF_043720215.1 Flavobacterium sp.
GAAAGCTTGCCTAGTGGAGAAAGAGGCCTATATTTAAGGCAAAATGGTCTATACTCATCACAAGTTTCAGCCTGGAGAAAAAACATGAAAAATAACGAAGCACCTAAATCGGTTAAAGACGAAAACGCTCAATTAAAAAAGGAAAATGAAAGGCTTACTAAACGAAATGCCACACTTGAAGGTTTAATTGAGATTCAAAAAAAAATGGCAAATTTATTAGAAGAAGCCCAGAAGAAAGAGTAATGTCAATGGAACTAATAAATGCAAACGCATCCGTCTATGCGATAGATGAACTCTGTGAAGTCCTGGATATTTCCAGGGCAACATTTTATAGATTTAATGAGAATAAAGATGTTGTTAAAACAATTAAAATTTGCCCATACAATGAGAGAAAAGTTTCTGAAAAGGAAAAAGCCATCGTTCTTGCCTTGCTAAATTGCGATGAAAATATTGACAAATCGCCAAAACAGATTTTCTATGAACTTTTTAACAAAGGCATCTATATTTGTAGCTTATCTAGCTTTTACCGTATTTTAAAGGAATGTGATGCTTCTGTAGAGCGAAGAAAATTACGCAGGTCCAGTTTTTTTTCCAGACCAGAATTAATTGCTACAGCACCTAATCAAGTTTGGTCATGGGATGTATCAAAATTATTGTGTACAGAAAAATTGAAATACTATTACCTCTATGTTATCATCGACATATACAGTAGATATGTCGTTGGCTGGACTGTAGCGGAAAGTGAATTATCGGAAATAGCGCTAGATTTATTTCAGCAAACTTTTAAGAAACAACATATTAATGAACAAAAGTTACTAGTCGTACATTCTGACAATGGAGCAATCATGAAATCTGATTTGCTTTTGGAAACATATGATAAATTGAACATCACAAGAAGCTTAAATAGACCGTATGTTTCTAATGACAACCCTTTTTCAGAAGCAAATTTTAAAACTTTAAAGTATTCTCCAGGTTACCCAATTCATTTTGAATCAATGGAAAAAGCTGACGCATTTTTAACTACTTTTTACAAATGGTATAACGAAGAGCATTTCCATAGTGGAATTAAATGCCTCACACCTATGGATGTACATTACGGAACACAAATACAAACAATTGAAAAGAGAAAGATTGTTATGAATGAAGCTAAAAAGAAAAATCCAAATAGATTTTTAGGAAACCAAAGTACACCTTGCATTTTTAATGAGCCTGTTTATATTAACAAGCCCATAGATAATGTAAGTTAAGTTTTGTCTCATTGTTACTGAAAATTTCCGCATGTTCATCAATCGAACATGGTGAACTTGGTGAGCACCATTTAACATTAATTGATTATAATGAGTTTTAAGAGTATACTTTTGGTAATGTGCAAATAAAAACTAATTTATTCGTGAGGGCTTACAAATGAAACTAAAGGTAATTTTCAATGGTCTTAAACCAAAGATAGCACTGCTAGTTATTTTTTTAGTAAGCGGGGGTATTTTTATTTTAAGCTCCTGTGGCGGCGGCGGTGGGTCTAGTAGCTCTTCGACAACAACTGCTATATCGGCCCCTACCGGTGTGGCGCTGAGCGGATTAAGCACTACGACCGTAGGAAGTTTTACTTTTACTTCTTCAAGTAAAATTAAAGTCGACTGGGTAGAGCCGGTTGGGGTAACGATTGATCATTATAAGATTGAAGCTGTGGATGATACAGGAGGTGCGACGATCTCAGAAACTGTTGCTTCAGGAGTAACAACACTTACTTTGGAAGATTTAAAAGCAGATACAACATATTCTATAACGGTAACTGCTTATGGCAATGCAAGTGAAAGTGTTAAAGCATCTGCAGCCATTGTCACCACAAAAACTTCAACAGAGTATTGGCAATTACAAGGTAGTGGAAATACTGTTTCTAATTTAACAAAAATTGTCAGTGATGGTAATGCACGAATTAGCGCTACAAGAATTGGGTCTGAAGCTGGTGGCATTACAGCAAATCATATTCAATTATATTATGGGCCAAGTGGCACGAGTGGCACTTCACTTCTGATACCTGCGTTATCAAATAGCGCTGTAGATGGAACAAATATTACATCTTACACTAGCTTTACTTCATCAATGAGTGGCTCTAGTGCTACTGCTGGATTAGCCTCACCTTCGACCGGAGTTGGAAATATTTTGGCTGTATTGACGGGTCAAGGCGTACCACTTTCTTCTAGTATGGGTGGCAATATTCGTTTATTTTTTGAAGCCAATGGTACTGATGGTAAAGCAAGAATTTTTAGTGTGGATAGTGTCGATGGGTATATTGGTCACGACTTTAATACTGGCACGAGCAAAGTCTGTATTACTACAGCAGATTATTCGACAGGTGGTGGTTGTAAATTTACAATAGAATTAGGGGTAGAAGGCGATAGCGAAAAAGCGAACTTAAAAATATCGAATGCGCGTCAACACAAAGTAGGCTGGCCTACTTTAACAGATTGGCGTTGGGATGGTGCAACGGGAACATTTATGGTTTTCACGACGGATTCTGTTTCAGGTTGTACGACCGCTAGAATGAATCATGGATATGCTATTTGGGATGGTAGTAAATGGGTTGTGCAGTATGAAACAAGCGGTTGTCCAAAACTATTCAATAATGCCCAAGCTGCATTTCCTATGCATATCGGTGGAAAAAAATATAAGATGTATTATTCTGACCCTTCGATTACTTCCGGTAGAATTGAAGGCTCCCCATTGCCATTTCCTGGCCCCAAAAACTTAATCTATTCGGATGGTGGTTTAACAAGCACTGCACAAGTAGATTTTGAAGATTGGGAGAGTCAGACGAAAGCCCGCGATGTAGTTTTTATTTGGCCTGATAACAGTATGTTAAATGCCAAAGAAGAAGGATACATTGATGATTATCACTTCTTAACACCAACAGGTGATTTGTCAATCCAAGTTATGTACTTGGCAATTACTGATGGTTCGATACCACCGTTAGCTTCTTCAGCAATTTTATTAAACCCCTAAGAAAAAAACAATAAACTTAAATTTCGCAGTAGAGACAAAGCAATGCCTTGTCTTATACGCACCAACTTAAGGAAAAAGTAGCTTGAAAGTTATTAGTGTATTTCCGCACATTACTTTTTTAGTTAAATTTCACTAAATAATCTTGTCTGGGAGCGCGGACAACTTGTCCGCATAGGCAAATTGTTTAATTTTTCTGCTGAAAGCAA
>NZ_JAYSSZ010000199.1:0-8770 GCF_043720215.1 Flavobacterium sp.
GAAATTAAGAAACACTTTCCAGATTTTACAATCGATTATGAACCAGATTTCCGTCAAAAAATTGCAGATTCTTGGCCGGCCAGTATCGATGATAGTGAAGCTAGAAAAGATTGGGGTTGGAAAAATGATTTCGATATGAAAAACATGACTCTTGAAATGATTAGTAAGCTAAAAGAAAACGTTTATTAGTTTTTTGAAAAAGACTCCTTGTCATTTCGACGAAGGAGAAATCTTAAATTTTAGCTATGAGATTTCTCCTTCGTCGAAATGACAAAAATGGGTTTTTACTTCTTTTTTAGTTTGTCTATCAAAGCGTCTTCAATTGGTGCTTTAACTTTAATTACTTCGTTCGTGTTGTCGTTAGGAATCGTCATCGATAAAACATAGTGTTTTATTTTCCATTCGCCTTTTATTTTTTCTAGAACTCCTGAACCACGACAAATTTTCATTTGGGTGTTTAATAACTCATCAAACCAAGCAGTTTTTCCTGATTTATCTAGATAAACATGACGTTCTAGCGCTGTAAAACTCCACGCTTTGCCTTTGTCGAAATACGGTTTTGCAAAAGCCATAAACTCTTTTTTGTTCCAGTTTTCGGTGGCATCAGTGCCAATGTATATGGCATCATCAGTCATGATGTTCATATAGTTATCAAATTTTGCTTCGGCGGCGGCTTTGTGCCAATTGTCTAAAACCGAATTTATCTTTGCTGTTTCTTTGGTTTGGGCTTGTGTTAATGAAGAAACGAACAGAATTATTGAAAGTAATTTTTTCATAGGTTAGAATTTTGAGGTACTAAATTAATCAAAAAATTTAAAAGAAGTTGGAATGTTGAATTATAGCCCCGATTACAGTGAAAATCCTTTTCTTTTTTCCTTTAAAAAAGAAAATATTGAAACGGAAAGCGGGAAATGATTTGAAATGAAACGAAAATGTTGTGCTCCTAAAATAGAATAATCAAAAAAGTTAATTAAAGTCTATTGTAGTTTATTAAGACTACCTTGTGCCGTTGCTTGTCTATTCAGGTAGTCAAACAATCTTATGGAAAATAGTTTTGAAACACTCATTGCCTCTTATATTGAAAATAAAGTTGGCATCTCTCAACACTTTTTGAGTGACGAACTAGCCAACCACCTCAAAGAAAATTTACTTTCTCTGCATCACAACAATAAATTGCTTACGGCAGGAACTGGTAACGCCGACAAGCTAATACACAACACGGCGATACGAAACGATGTGATTTATTGGCTCGACAAAAAGAACAATAACGCACACGAAAATGCGTTTTTTGTACAAATAGAAGCTTTTATAGACTATCTAAATATTTCTTGTTATGCAGGAATTACAGGTTATGAGTTTCATTATTCTTTGTACGAAACAGGAAGTTTTTACAGGAAACATTTAGACCAGTTTCAGGATAATTCGAGTAGACAATTCTCGATGATTAGCTACTTAAACGCCAACTGGCAAGAAAATGATGGTGGCGAATTATTAATTCATCAGTTAGATAACGATCAGAAAATATCGCCTACGCAAGGCAAAACGGTTTTCTTCAAAAGTAACGAATTGGTTCATGAGGTTTTGGTCACCAATGAAAGACGCATGAGTATAACGGGTTGGTTGAAGCGAGATTGATTTTAAAAACTTCTAACTAAGAATATTTTGTTAATAATTTTGTGCTTATTTCAGGAAACTTATTTAAGTTTTCTATATAAATTTTACTTTTCATTGCTTTGATGTGATTTTCAATTTTTCTAGCTTGAATAATATCAATACAATTTATTTGAAAGTACAATCCCCAATCATCAGTAATTTTAGTATAAGCTTTTTGAAATTCTTTATTGTTATGCCAAAGTAGCCTATTTTCTATATTAGAAGTTTCTCCAATATAAAAGGAATCTGTTTTTCGGGAATATAAAACATATACAAAATGCATATAATTTAGATTTTTTTGTAAAACAAAAAAGCCAGTCTTACGACTGGCTTTTTAAAAAGCTCCCTCTCTTGGGCTCGAACCAAGGACCCTCTGATTAACAGTCAGATGCTCTAACCAACTGAGCTAAGAAGGAAACTGTATATTTTAATTTTCATTAATTTAAGAACTTTTGCTCTAACCTTCCGATAGCTATCGGAATGAGCTAAGAAGGAAAGTGTTTTTCACTTTTAAAGCGGTGCAAAGATAGTGCGTTTTTTATTATTTGCAAATAAAAACGTTACTTTTTTAGAAAAAATTCTTCATTATTATAGCATAGATGTCTTTCCCGAAGGTTAAAGCCATTAAACTCAGCAAGATAATCATTCCTACGGTTTGAACTCTTTCTGCTGCTTTTATGCTTAAAGTTTTACCTGTAATCATTTCTGCAATGGTAAATATAGCATGCCCACCGTCAAGACCTGGAATGGGCAACAAATTCATGAATGCCAATCCTATCGAAAACATAGCCGTAAAGCCCCATATAAACTCCCAGTTCCATTCTTTTGGCAAACGCTGCGTGATTCCTATTGGACTCATTACTTGCTTGTAGGCTCCAGTTTTAGGGCGTAGAATTAATTTGAACTGTTTGATGTTATATATGAATTGAACGTAAGATTCGTTTACGGCAGCTGTGAAGGAATTTCCAAAACTTAAATGATTAATATTTATAAACTCATTTTTAGTTTCTAAATCAAATTCTATTCCTATTTTCCCTTTCTCATCAACCTTTAAATCTAAAATTAATTCTTTGTTGTTTCTTATAACACCAATTTGAACTGTTTTGTTTTTATATTCATTAAGCTTATAACTAAATTCTGAAAAGTGATCTAAAAAATGTCCGTTTACACTAACAATTTTGTCTCCTTTTTTTACTCCAGCGGTTTCCGCATTTGAATCTTTAGTGACAGATTTTAAAATAACATTATCTAATTTTATTTTTTGTGAAACACCAACTAATGTATCTAGTGCTGAATTTCCTTTTTTATCTATTACAATTTCTTGAGCTACTAATAAGGTATCTCTTTTTAAATTCAATAAAATTGTTTGATTTTTAATTTTGCGTAACGAATCTAGAAACTGATAATAATATTGAAACTTAAAATTATTAAAACCTAAAATTTGATCTCCTTTTTTTATATTTAATGCTACTTTTTGTTTTGAATTATCTACGGAATCTATAAATTTTGTTGACAATTCAACTTTTGGTGCTATGAAATTTTTTCCTTCTGTACCTAAGATTTTGCTTTTTTGTTCATCAGATATTGTAAATATTTCCCTTTTACCATTACGTTCTACCTCAATTTTATCCCCTAGCAAGACATCAATAATCATTCGATTAAATTTTACTTGCGATTTCCCGTCTACACTAATTATTTTATCACCATTTCTAAAACCCGCATCAATTCCCGCTTCCCCAAATGCTAATCCGTTTTTTTGATATTTTTCAGTCGAAGGGTATTTCTGTCCAACGGTACTAAACAAAATCGTATAAATAAAAATAGCCAGAATAATATTTACTGTAATTCCTCCCAACATAATAATTAAACGTTGCCAAGCCGGTTTAGAACGAAACTCCCATGGTTGTGCTGGTTGTGCCATTTGTTCGGTATCCATGCTTTCGTCCATCATTCCGGATAGTTTTACATAACCACCTATAGGTAGCCAACCAATTCCCCATTCGGTATCGTTTATTTTCTTTTTAAACAATGAAAAACCAGCATCCATAAAAAGATAGAATTTTTCAACTCTAACTTTAAACATTCTTGCGGTAATATAGTGCCCAAACTCGTGAAGAATTACAAGTACAGAAAGTATAAATAAGATTTGTGCGATTTGTATTAAAGTATCCATTTAGTATTTTTAATTTTTTGTATAAAAAACAAAAGTAAGGTTTTCACCTTACTTTTTTACAATATATGTGCCGAGATTATTTTTTTAAGAAATTTTTATGAAAAGCACCAGCGGGAGTTTCAATTTTTACAATGTACATTCCTGTTGAAAGACCCGAAACATCGATTTTATTTTGAGTTGTTTCTAATGTTTTTTGACCTAAAGCATTGTAAAAAAGCACTTTGTTTAATATCATGCTTTGAGGTAAATCGATTGTTAATTCATTTACAACTGGGTTTGGATATATTTGAATTGCGGTATCAAAATTAAAATTATCTATCCCAAGCGTTGCTGTACTATTGCGAGAAATAATATTTTTATTCGGGTCGAATTGCACGCCAGTAATTGTAAATCCTACTGGAACTACAAAGTTTTGTCCGTTAACTGTATTTTCTAAAACCACATCTAATTGTTGTCCAGAAGCTCCTGTTAATCTAACTGGAACTGGCATTTCAAAAAACGAAACTGATGCATGTGATTGTGTTTGACTAATTTGAACTGTTGCTTGACCAATTCCGGAATTATACGCATTTATAGTATATGTTGGATAACCTTCGTTATAAACCCAGTCATCAAAAAATCCTTGTAAACTACTGCCATAAACCGTTTCTAAATGTGCTTGAAATTGTGGTGTAACTGCATAAGCATAAGCTAATGTAGGATCCGATAAATAATTCCTTAACGCCTGAAAAAAGTTAGCATCTCCCATTTTAAAGCGTAACATATTTGTAACCATAGCCCCCTTATTATAAGTCATTTGACTGCTAAAAATCCTACCTACATTTGTTAATTGAGCATCTGTTAAGTATAAATTGCCCCCAGGAGTGGATGTAATACTATTTATTTTATTTGATTTCCAAGTTACAAAACTAGCAGCTCCATCAAGGTTTTCTACAACGCAACCCGACATGTATTCTGTTATACCTTCATTAAGCCAAATGTCTTTCCAAGAACCGCAGGTTATTTTGTCGCCAAACCATTGGTGTGCCATTTCGTGAGCAATTAAGCTTCTGCTCCAGCCTCCCATAAAGGAAACCGTTGTGTGTTCCATTCCGCCACCCCATCCAAACTGGGCATGACCATACTTTTCGTTTCTAAAAGGATAATTCCCAATTATAGTTTCGTAGAAATTTATAATAGTTGGTGTAACGGCTAAACTTGTTATTGTGCTTGTGGCGGTTTCCGGATAAATATAATTTACAATTGGAAAAAATGGACTTCCAACCGTTCCTAACCCCCCTTGTTGATTGTGAGTTTGATAATTAGTAACCGCAAACGCAATTAAATAAGCAGGTATAGGATAATTATGATGAAAATGAGTGGTTGCATTTGCGCCATTTATTGTTCGAGATTGTTCTAGTCCATTTGCAGCAACAATGTTTGCAGAAGGAGCTGTAATATAAATATCTACAGCTGTAATTTTATCGTTTAAATCTTGTTTGCAAGGCCACCAATCGCGTGCGCCATATGGTTCAGATAATGTCCACATAACTGGAGTGCCACTGTGTGTTTCGGCAGCAAAAGCACTAAAGCCACTTACTGGAGGAGCTCCTGAATAAATAATTTCAATAATTGATGAGGTTCCTGTTAGTTGAGTTGTAGGCAAAGTAATGACCAATTCATCATTTGTGTTTTCTACAAATGATAAATTCGTTGTTCCCAGTTTAACCGAGCTGGCAGTTAGCTCATTCGCAAAATCGAAAGTGACTGTTGTCATATCGGATAGTGCTGTATACGTATTTGTTACTTTTCCATTTACAAAATAAATAGCTGGATCAACTGTTAATTCTAATTTTGAATGAGTTAAGTCATAATTCAATGTATTTGGATTTACAGCTAAATTCATGGTTTTTGATGCCGATTTCATTTCAGCTTCTACCATTTTTTCAAAAACAACGCCATCTGTTTGAGAAAACCCAAAGCCTGTTGTAAGAAGTAATATTAGTAAAGTAATTTTTTTCATATCAATAGAATAGTTTAAACAAACTTAAATATTTTTTACTCTTTATTGTGTTTAATGATTGTTAAATTGTTATAAATAACATATTTTTTAATCAAGTAATGACCATTTTGTATAAATACGAACAAAAAAAGCCAGAAAAAATCTGGCTTTTAATTCATAAAAACTTTATTATTTCGCTTCTGCAAAACGTCTTGCAACTTCATTCCAGTTTATTACATTAAAAAAAGCTTCAATATAATCAGGTCTTCTATTTTGATAGTGTAAATAATAAGCGTGTTCCCAAACATCCATTCCTAAAATTGGAGTTCCACCACAACCTAAGCCAGGCATAAGGGTGTTGTCTTGATTTGGAGTTCCGCAAACTTCTAGTTTTCCATCTTTTACACAAAGCCAAGCCCAACCAGAACCAAATTGTGTAGCGCCAGCTTTAGCAAAAGCAGTTTTAAAATCTGCAAATGTTCCAAAAGCAGTATCAATCGCAGTAGCTAACTCTCCAGTTGGCAAACCACCACCGTTTGGCGACATTACCGTCCAGAATAAATTGTGGTTAAAAAACCCACCACCGTTATTACGAACTGCAGCTTTAGTCAAATCAAGATTTTTTAAAATTTCTTCAATACTTTTTCCTTCAAGATCCGTTCCTGCAATAGCTGCATTTAAGTTTGTTGTATAAGCATTATGATGTTTAGAATGGTGAATCTCCATTGTTCTCGCATCAATATGTGGTTCTAATGCATCGTATGCATAAGGTAATTGTGGTAATTCGAAAGCCATAATTGTATATTTAAAATGATTAGTATATTTAAATTCAAAATTAATCATTTAACTTTGGAATTAAAATTTCAAGTAGTTATAATTTCATTAAAATATTTTTCAGGAGCTATTTCCCGCTTTACACTTCAATCTTTTCCCGGCTAAAGGAGCCAGAAAAAGGATTTTCGTTTCAATCGGGGCTAGGGCAGTTGTCATAAAACAAAATTCTCTATTTAATTCAACATTGCGAATTCGTGAAAATTCGTGAAAATTCGTGGTTATAAAATGAAAACACCTGCATTCTCTATATACAACGCATCAGCCGGTTCAGGGAAAACATACACTTTGGTCAAAGAATACCTAAAAATTATCCTCAAAGCCAAACACAACGATGCTTACAAGAATATTCTCGCCATAACCTTTACCAACAAGGCAGTTTTCGAAATGAAAACTAGAATAATAGACAGTCTTTTCGATTTTTCTAAAGACAATCCTACGGAAAAATCAATCCAATTAATGGATGATTTAGCAAAAGAGATTAATCTGAATCATTCTCAAATTAAAATCAAAGCGCAGACGATAATAAAAAATATTATTCACAATTACGCCGCTTTCGATATTTCGACTATCGATAAGTTTACTCACAAAGTAATTCGTGCTTTTGCTTTCGATTTAGGCTTGCCCATCACTTTTGATGTTTCATTAGACACCGAAAATCTATTGCAAGAAGCCGTAGATGCTATTGTTGCACAGGCTGGAGAAGATGAAGTATTAACCAAATTACTCATCGATTTTACAATGGAAAAAACCGACGACGACAAATCGTGGGATATTTCGAGCGAAATTATGAATACAGGAAGATTAATTCTTAACGAAAATTATCGAGAAGAAATACTATCACTCAAAAACAAAACCATTCCAGAATTTATTGCGCTTAAAGCAAAATTAGAAGAAACTTGTAAATCTTTAGAAAACGAAAATATCAATTTAGCGAATGAAGCTGTGCTACTTATTGACAGTCAAGGAATAGATTTAAAATCTTTTTCTAGAGAAACTTTTCCTAATCATTTGGGTTTTATTCAAAGAGGTGAACTCAAACCAACACATAAAAAGTTTAGAACTGTCGATGATATTGCTATTAATAAAAATGCAAAAGACAAAGATGTTATTGAAGGAATCGCCGACGAACTCATTTATATCTTATATAAGGTTTATAAAAACTATGAAAAGAAGGATTTCTATCAAGCCTTTCTGAAAAACATTACGCCACTTTCGTTGCTAAACACAGTAAGTAACGAATTGGCAAAAATTCAGGAAGACCAAAACATTTTGTCTATTTCGGAATTTAATAAACTGATTTTTGAACACATTCAAAACCAACCAGCACCATTTATTTACGAACGTTTGGGCGAAAAGTACAAGCATTTTTTTATCGATGAGTTTCAGGATACATCCGAAATGCAATGGCAAAATCTGATTCCATTAATAGATAATGCGCTTTCGAGTGAAGATTTGCAAGGAATTCAAGGTTCACTGATGATTGTAGGTGATCCAAAACAATCTATTTACCGTTGGCGTGGCGGAAAAGCGGAACAGTTTATAGATTTGACTAAGTTCAAAAATCCATTTAGTAATAAAGACAAAGAGGTTTTTAATCTAGAAACCAATTATCGAAGTTTCGATACGGTAATTACCTTTAATAATGATTTTTTTAAGTTTTTATCACAAAAATTTTCTAACGAGGATTACAAAGATTTATACGAAAATTACAGTTTTCAGCAATCAAATGCTAAAAACGGAGGTTATGTAAATATTTCTTTCATTCCAGAAACTGATGCTGATTTTGTTTCAGAAGAAGACGAAGAAAACATCAATAAAAATGACATTTATCTTAAAACTACTTTGCAAACCATCAGAAAAGTAGCAACAGAAGGTTTTTCATTTAACGAAATTGTATTACTTACTAGAAATAATAAACATGGTGTTTTATTGGCAAATTACTTGACCGAAAACGATATCCCAGTCATTTCGTCGGAAAGTTTATTGATAAATGCTTCATCGGAAGTAAAGTTTATACTGAACATGCTTCGGTATTTAAATGATAAAAATGACATCGAATCATTAGCCAATGGTTTGTATTATTTGGATCAAAACATTGAAGATAATATTGAAACACACGATTTTATTTA
>NZ_JAYSSZ010000200.1:0-3185 GCF_043720215.1 Flavobacterium sp.
ATTCCAGCTCCAAGTTCTCCTGCAAGTCCTATTCCTGCTATAAATCTTAGAATAGCGTAAACAGTTGTTTTGTCTTCAAATGGGAATTGAGGTAAAAAACCACAAGCTATATTAGCTAAGGAATAGACTATAATTGAACCAAATAAAACAGATAATCTCCCTTTTTTATCACCTAAAATTCCCCAAAGAATTCCGCCAAGTAATAAGCCAATCATTTGATAATTCATGATTAGTGTTCCTGATGTATCTGGATTTAAACCTAAACTATTTAAACTTGGAACACGAACTATCCCAAATAATAGTAAATCATAAATATCTACAAAATAACCTAAAGCGGCTACAATTACAGGTAATGAGAATAAATGTTTTAGTTTTTCTTGTGTAGAGAATTCGTGCATTGGTTTCTAGATTTTCGTCAAATATAGAAATCCTTTATCAAAATGTAAAACTATAGCTGTTTGTTAGCAGTTAGACTGGTAAGCTAAACGAATTCACATCTATTTTCTAGCTATTTTATTTGAATTCGAGTTACAATTTTACGTAATCTATGTTGTGTTAATACAAACGCTTTTATTTTTTATTAACATATTTTTATTGTTATTCAATAAATAATTATTATATTTGCTTACTAATTCTAAATAGTAAACTAATTATGGAAATTAAAATCACAACAGAACAGATGTTGAAAGTACTACATATACTTTCGTGGATTATTTTTATTGGTCTTTGTATTGAAGCAGGAGGAATTTTATTCAATACTTTTTTTGCACTAACGATTAATCCAAATGGAGCCAAAAATTTTTGGGAAGAAATCGATTTATCAAACTTATATGATTTCGATAAAGGTTATTTTTTTACAGAAGCATTGTTAATGAGTATTGTTGCAATACTGAAAGCTATTCTTTTTTATTTAATTGTGAAAATCTTACTTGACAAAAAACTAAATTTGAAACAACCATTTAACACTGAAATGAAGCGTTTTATTTTTAATATGTCCTACTTGGCTTTAGGAATTGGCTTATTTTCTAATTGGGGTGTTCAAAACACAAAATGGCTAGTTGAAAAAGGAATTAAAATGCCTGATATTCAGTATTTAAAATTTGGCGGTGCAGATGTGTGGTTGTTTATGGGAATTATACTTTTAGTAATTGCACAAATTTTTAAGCGAGGAGTAGAAATTCAATCAGAAAATGAATTAACAATATAAGTTATGGCAATAATAGTAAACTTAGATGTTATGATGGCGAAACGTAAAATTTCGTTGAATGAACTTTCTGAAAGAGTAGATTTGACGTTGTCTAATCTTTCTATTTTGAAAACAGGAAAAGCTAAAGCAATTCGTTTTAGTACATTGGAGTCAATTTGCAGAGCATTAGATTGTCAACCAGGAGATATATTAGAATATAATAATGGAAAATGATGAATGCAAAAAATAAAAAAAATAGCTTTCTAAACTGAGAATTGTTTTAACTAACTATTCGTGATAATCTCTAACAAGAGTTTTTTTGCTCTTAGAAGTTTTATTTTCACATTATTTAGTGGTTCTTCTAATTCGTCTGCAATTTCTTGATAACTCATTTCTTGAAAATAACGCATTTGAATAACTTCTTGATAAGCGGGTTTTAATTCTTTGATGAATTGTAGTAAACGAGACAGATTTTGTTCGGTGATTAATTTGTCTTCTATTGATGGAGTTGTATCGGCAACATTGTATGCAATATCATCTTCTTGATCTGTGATGTCTAAAAAAAGAGATGATTTTTTCTTTCGAAGTAAATCAATATGTACGTTTTTTGCAATTGCAATAAGCCAAGTGTTAAATTGAAATTCTGGATTGTAAGTAGCTATTTTATCAAAAGCTTTAGAAAAAGTTTCAATGGTAATGTCTTCAGCATCAGTTTCGTTTTCTGTTCGTTGTAACATAAAACCATACACTTCGTTCCAATAATTGTCGAGTAGGAAAGTAAAGGCTACTTGATCACCAAGTTTTGCTTTTTCTATTTGGTTTTTTATTTCCAAGTGATTGGTTTTGAAAAAATATTTCTAATAAACACATTTAATTGTGTGAATATAAGTATAATTTCTAAAATAGGGAACCAATACATGACATCTTTCTCATTTAGTTTTCCTGCTGAATATCCTAAAGAAATCCATGAAATTATATATCTTAGGACAATTAAACTAATAACAATTATCCATTGGAATTGAAAACTAAGTAAAACTGTAGGTACTATAAAAAATAATAATTGTGAAATATAAAAAAGGACTAATTGTATTTTATCGAATGATTTGTAATGATTTGCAGTCGAAACATGTCGCCTTTTTTGCATAATCCATGATTTGTAACTGGTTTTAGCGTCAGAATAGGTAAAACTTTCTGGGTTGTATGCGATTGCTGTGTTTTGCTTTGTAGCAGCTTCGTTTATGAATAAATCATCATCCCCAGAACGCAATTTTATGTGGTTTATAAAACCATTGACATTAAAAAATTCATCTTTTTTATAGCCTAAATTTCTACCAACACCCATATAAGGTTTACCAAGTTTTGCCCAAGAAAAATATTGTGTTGCAGTAAGTAAAGTTTCGAAACGGATTAATTTATTTAGAAATGAATTCTTAATTTTTTCGTAACCACCATAACCCAAGACGATAGTTTTGTGTAGTGTAAAATGTGAACTCATTTCTGCAATCCAGTTTGTAGAATTTGGGTAGCAATCGGCATCGGTAAAAAGTAAATACTCTTTTGTTGCAGCTTTAATTCCTAAGGTTAAGGCGAATTTTTTATTTCCCCAAAACGCTTCGTTATTCGCTACTTTTACCAGTTTTAAATTTGGATATTGCTTTTCAAATTTTTCAAAAACTTCTAATGTTTCATCACTAGAAGCATCGTCAATTAGGATGATTTCGAAGTTGGAATAATTTTGTTCTGCCAGAAGCGGAATATATTTTTTTACGTTTTCTTCCTCATTTTTTGCACATACAATTACTGAAATTGGAATATGCTTAAAAGTGCTTTCCTGAGGTTTTGCAAAAGAAAATTTACCAAAAATAAATAAATAATAAATAATCTGAACTACTACAATTCCTATAAAAAAGTAAAGTAAAATGAGTAAAAATTGGGCCATATAATGAGTAAAAAAATAGTTGTGCAAAGGTAGTAAAAGATTTTAGATTTTAGATTTTAG
>NZ_JAYSSZ010000201.1:0-8716 GCF_043720215.1 Flavobacterium sp.
ACCTATAAAACTAAAAACAGCACCAAAAACGTTTTTGGTGCTGTTTAATTTATCTATTTTTGTCTAATAATCTGTATCGATTATTTAGGACTAGTCAATGATATTGTATTTTGAATTTGAAAACTATTTATTCCCTTTCTCGAAATCAGCAATAAACTGAGCAATTCCAATATCAGTTAAAGGGTGTTTCATTAACCCTAAAATTGATGATAAAGGTCCAGTCATGACATCGGCACCAATTTTTGCACAATTAACAACATGCATCGTATGACGAACTGATGCAGCTAGAATTTGCGTTTCGAAACCATAATTATCATATATATCACGAATTTCTTGAATCAAGTTTAAACCATCAGTAGAAACATCATCTAATCTTCCTAAAAATGGAGAACAATAAGTTGCACCCGCTTTTGCAGCTAAAAGTGCTTGTCCAGCTGAGAAAATTAAAGTAACGTTAGTTCTAATTCCTCTGTCAGAAAAATATTTACATGCCATGATTCCTTCTTTGGTCATAGGCAATTTAACAACAATCTGATCGTGTAATTCGGCTAATTCCTCACCTTCACGAACCATTCCGTCAAAATCCATAGCATTTACTTCAGCACTTACATCACCTTCTACAATATTGCAAATGTCAACATAATGTTTTAAGATGTTATTTTTTCCTGTAATTCCTTCTTTAGCCATAAGAGATGGGTTTGTTGTAACGCCATCAAGAACTCCAAGTGCTTGTGCTTCTTTAATTTGTGCAAGATTTGCTGTGTCAATAAAAAATTTCATCTGATTTTATTTAAAATTATAGTTGTGTACTTGTTAACATGAACATTATTAGATTTTTTTCATTATTCAATTCAAAATCTGTATTTTGAATAAAATTATATTTTAATAATGCATTGATTGAAGGTTTATTATTTTTATCGGTAAAAGCTTCAATAAATTGCAAATTTAGTTTATTAAATCCAAAATCAATAATTTTTGATAAGGCTTCTTGCATAAATCCTTTACCTTGAAATTCAGGTGTTAATTCGTAACCCATTTCTGCAGTATTGGTTTCAAAATTGAAATTCCAATAACAAATAGAGCCAATATTCTGATTAGTCTCTTTATTATAAATCATCCAAGTGATTCCCTTTTTTCCTTTAAAATCAGAGATTCTATCTACAATAAACTGTTTGACTTCATTTAATGAAGATTTTTTTCTTCCAATAAATTTATTGTTTTCATGATTGTTTCTAATTTCAAATAAAAAATCAACATCATTCATTGAAATTTCATTTAAAATTAGTCTTTGCGTTTCAATAGTTGAAAATTCTTTTGGAAATACAATCATTACAATTTATAATGGTTCATTAACATTTTTTCGTAAACTTTATCAGGCAAAATTCTTTTTAATACAATTGAAAATTTTTGCATAAAAGCCCCTACTTTATAATGTATTTTAGGATTTGGATTTTGAATAATAGCATAAACCGCATCCGCCATTTCGTTAGGATTACTGCCAGAATCTACGTGTTCGTCCATCGATTTTAAAGTGTTTTCGTAAGGAATTTCGTAAGCAGAACCCTTAATAACTGGTGCGTGATAACGACCCGCAGCAATATTAGTTGCAAAATCGCCAGGTGCAATATTGGTAACGTGTATACCAAAAGATTTTGTTTCCATACGAATGGCTTCAGTAATAAGTTCTAAAGCTCCTTTTGATGCTGAATAAATCCCTCTATAAGGCAAACCCATATAACCTGCAATGGAAGTAATATTAATAATTAAGCCCGATTTTTGACTACGCATTTGTGGCAAAACCGCTTTCATTACTTCTATTGGTCCAAAGAAATTAGTTTCGAAATGATTTTTGATTTCTTGTGTCGGAATTTCCTCAATAGGCCCAGTAATTCCTACACCTGCATTGTTTATTACAACATCTAATCTTCCAGATTTCGCAATGATTTCTGCAACTGCATTTTGAATTGAAGTTACATCACGAACATCGAGCGCCACTAAAGTAAAAATCGAATTATTAACATTTTCTGGGTTTCTACTTGTTCCATAAACGATAAATCCTTTTTGATGTAAAAATTCACCAATTGACTTTCCTATTCCTGATGAACCACCAGTTATTAAAACTACTTTACTCATAATAATTTATAATATTGATATTCCCAATCCAGGTTTATCTTCTACTTGTATTTTTCCGTTTACAACTCTACTCCCATTGGCAATATCGTTTGCAATTAGATTGGCTCCATCTAGATCTGCATAATCTACTAATGGTGCAAGAACAGCTCCTGCCGAAATTCCAATTGTCGATTCAGTCATGCAACCTATCATTAATTTAAAATTTAATGCTCTAGCTTCTTTTATAAGGTGCAAAGCAGGTGTTAATCCGCCACATTTTACTAATTTAATATTAATGCTGCTATAATGCGGTTGTAAAGTAAGTAAATTTATATTATCCTGACAATCTTCGTCTGCCATCCAGTTTGCATATAAATTACAATCCAAAACCGAATAATTATCAGGTTTCATAGGTTGTTCTATATAACTAAACTGGCTAGAAACTACTTCATTTTGCAACCAAATACAATCTTCTGGAGTAAAACTTCCATTAGAATCTAGAGCAATATTTTTATCTAATGCTACTAGTTTTTGAATTGCTTTTTTGTCAAAATGATTGCATTTTACTTTAAATTTAGACCAATTTGAAGTTTCTATTTTTTTAATTTGATCTTCTACCGAAGCCACCGAAATAGTTATAGATGATTCTGGAAGCTTATTTATTTCGATAGTGTTTAATTCTAAAAAGCTTTTATTTTCTAATTTTCCGTACAAATCCCAATACCCACAATCTAGTGCTGAACGTAAAAAACTAGGCAATTCTAAAGTTAATAAAAAATCGTAAAATACTGTTGGATAAATAATTTGATGGTTATCAATTAAAGTTTTAATTGAATTTAATTTAATAACAAAATCTTCTAATTTTATATTGTAATAATCTATAGCGGTACATTCTCCATAACCTGAAACTCCTTTATGATCTAATGTAATAATCAGAGCTTCTCTGTGGGAATAATTCCCATAAGCTATCGAAAAAGTTTCCTTGAGTTCGAAACGAACAATTTGCCAAGATACATTCATAAAAGTAGGAATATCTATAAACAAAAAAATCTGAACGATGTCAGATTTTAAAAATGGCAAGCGACCTACATCGCACCGCTCAACCACATACCTTTGCTGCGTTCCCACCCTGGAGGAGTCTGCAGGAGCTGGTCGTGTAGGACTTGCCGGTGCAAAAGTACAAAAAAAATGTATATTTGCAAGTACATTGTTTTATATAAAATGATGTTATATATTGTAATCGTAAAAAAATTAAAATGAAAAAATATAATGTATTCGTATTCATATTGTTAACAACAATATTTATTGGTTGTGGCGATAAAAATAATTCTAAAAATTTATTTTCTATAGATGAAAGTAAATTTAAAGCCATGTATCATAATGAGGATGTTATAAGTTTGATAGTAAAAAACGATGCAAATAAAACAATTGATTCAATAGTTTACTTTAATAATGATAAAAAAATAGGTTCTGTAAAAGGGAATGCAAAATTTGATTATGCATTAACAAATGAAAAATTAGGTTACCAAAACTTAAAAACTATTGTATATTATGAAGGTTCGACTGAAGAAACAACCACAAGAGTTGAATTATTATCTAGTATAGAACCAAAAATTTTGACTTATACTGTTTTAAACACTTATCCTCACGACAAAGCGTCTTTTACCGAAGGATTAGAGTTTTATGATGGTAATTTATATGAAAGTACAGGAAAAAATGGAACTTCCTATTTTGCTAAAACAGATTATAAAACAGGGAAAATAGTACAAAAGGTCGATTTAGAAGCTAAATACTTTGGAGAAGGAATCACTTTCATTAATGGAAAAATGTTTCAATTAACTTGGAAAGATTCTACAGGTTTTATTTATGATGCCAATACCTTAAAACTAGAAAAAACATTCAAATTTGATAAAAAAATTGAAGGTTGGGGAATGACAAACGATAAACAATACATTTACCAATCTGACGGAACAGAAAAAATCTGGAAAATGAATCCAGAGAATCAAAAAATGATCGATTTTGTAAATGTTTATACCAATACAAGCAAAATAAAAAGTGTAAACGAACTAGAATGGATAGATGGAAAAATTTATGCTAATATTTGGCAAAAAGATGCCATAATAATTATAAATCCTTTGACTGGTGCTGTTGAAGCGTTGGTTGATTTATCGGGTTTACGCAAAAAAACAAATGCTGGTTCAGAAGATACATTAAACGGAATAGCATATAATCCTAAAACAAAAACTATTTTTGTTACTGGTAAAAACTGGGATAAAATGTTTGAGATAAAGGTTAATAATTAACAATTGATAATGCATAATTGATAATTTTAAAAAGCTTCCCAACCTTTTTGACAAAAATTGCCTCTATATAAGTATAGAAACAATTTTAAACAATAAAATGAAAACTAAAATCAATATTTCAATTCCTGAACCTTGTCATGAAAACTGGCAAGCCATGACTGCTGTCGAAAAAGGGAAATTTTGTGGTTCTTGTCAAAAAAATGTATTCGATTTTACAAAAGCAACCGACAGACAAATTATTGAAGCCTATAATAGAGACAACAAACTCTGTGGAAGATTCCTAAACACGCAGCTAAACCGTGATTTAGTTTCGCCAAAAGAGAAAGGTTCTGTTTGGTTGGCTACCACTTCTACCCTATTTAGTTTATTAGCTTTTGGAAACAACGAAATTAAAGCACAAGAAACACCTAAAACGGAACAAACAGAAACTAAGCATTTCCTAGGAAAACCATCACAACAACAAGAAGTACAAATAAATGAAGAAAAAGAAATCACTGGAATAGTTTCAGATACATCTGGACCAATGCCTGGTGTAAATGTTGTTATAAAAGGAACACAAAAAGGAATTTCAACAGATTTTGATGGTAAATATTCTGTAAAAGCTAAAGAAGGAGAAATATTGCTTTTTTCTTTTATGGGAATGGTTGATCAAGAAATAACTATTGAAAAAAATAATATATGTAGTGTCACATTAAAAGATGATCCTAAGTTTAGTGATATGATTTATATGGTTGGAGGAATTTCCGCTAAACGCAAAACCTTCTTCGGTAGAACATTTCATAAAATAGGCAATTGGTTTCGATAAATAATAATACTTTAAATTTTTAAGTTTATCTGATTATTCGTTTATTTGTGAATATCAATTACAATAATAAAAATCAATTTCAATATATAAAATGGATAATTCTAAAATTTTCGAAATACTAGCGTATACTTTACCCTCTTTAATTACTGGTGGTGTAGCTTATTTTTTATTTAATTCTTATTTTAAGGACCAGCAAAACACCAGACGTTGGTTGTTGCAAAAAGAAAATCAAAAAGATTCGTTGCCTTTGCGTTTACAGGCTTATGAAAGAATGGCTTTGTTTTTGGAACGCATTAATCCTTCGAATTTATTGATTAGAATTACACCTTTTTCTTCTGATAAAAACCAATACGAAAACTTAATTATCGAGCATATAAATCAGGAATACGAACACAATATCACACAACAAATTTATTTAAGTGATGAATGTTGGACTATCATTCAAACTGCAAAAAACACAACTATTCAAAACATTCGTAAAACGAATATGAATGAAAAAGTAGATTCTGCAAATAAATTACGTGAAGTGATTTTGAGTGATTTATTAGACAGCCAATCTCCTAGTACAATTGCTTTATCTTTCTTGAAAGATGAGGTTGGAAGGATTATTTAAGTAGACTTTTAAGTGAATTTTGTTCTTTTTCTGAAAGTTTTGGTAATAAATCTTCAAACAATTTTCTAAATTCTTCTTTTTTAATCATTTCACGAATAGTTTCTTTTCCAAATTTCACAAACTGCCATTTGTGATGCGTTATTGCATTTGCTAACGAACTCAAAACTCTTTCGTCAGAAGGATTAATTTTGAGTACCATTTCCAATGCATTTTGCCTAATTGAACTATCAAAACTAGTTGAAGCATAATTTATAATTTCGTTATATAATTCTGCTTTTTTTGTTGGTTCATATTCCTTAGTTCCTAAAGCTAGTGTAAGCCAAATAATACGAAGATTTTTATCATTTCTTCCTTGCCAATCTTTCGATTTTTCTAGTAATTCTATTCTATTTTCTGGAAATTGTGCCCATAAATTCTGCAATGCTGTTTCTCTAGTTGTATACGATTTGTCATCTAAAAAACTTTCGTATTGTTGTTTAAAATCTAACGGAATTTTTTGCATAGTTTCAGCAACAGCTCGGCGAATATTTACATCATCGCTTTGCATAGCAATTTGTATTAATTCTTTTTTTTTATCGAAAGAAATAGTTGCCAATTGATAAATTACTTCTTGTTTTATTGGATAAAATGCATTTGATTTCAAAATAGTTTCAAACTGAGCTTTCTTATCTTCAAATGGATTTTTTTCGTTTTTTTGTATATCTAAATACTCTTTTATAAATTTATTTTTACTTAAAATTGAAATAGCTTCACTAACATTAAAACCTGATTTTTCCAACCAATTTTTCTTAAAATTAGATACATCATATTTTGATATTTTTTTTATTTCAGCTAAAAAATCATCGGTAACTACATTTTTAAATTTGTACTTGTTCAGATAATTTTTTACTGCTTTTTGGAAGTTTTTCTCTCCAACGCCTTCTCTTAAAACATGCAAGGCCCAAGCTCCTTTTTTGTAAAAAGAAAGTGAACTCGCTTTTGCATTTAGAATTGGAATGGTATCAGTTTTACTGGCATCTTTTAGTTCTTCGGCTATTTTTAGCAATTCATAATTAAAATAATCATCACCAAAAAGTTTTTTTTCTGCCAAAAGCGCATAATAAGTTGCAAAACCTTCTTGTAGCCAATGATCGTTACCTGATTTTGCAGTAATCATATCGCCAAACCACTGATGTGCCAATTCGTGTGCATTGACATTAATGTAATTTCTATCATTGAAACCTATCTCATCAACCACAAAATCTTGTGAGAAAATAGTTGCCGACGTGTTTTCCATTCCGGCATATAAAAAATCATTTACAGGCACTTGTTTGTAAATTTCCCAAGGATACTTCACTCCTATTTCAGTTTCAAAAAAATCAAATATTTCCTTTGAATATTTGTAAGTAGATTCAAATTTATTCTTGTCTTCTAGTTTTAAGTATTGTTCTAAAGGAATTCCTGATTTTGATTTTAAAATTTGTTTTTCAAATTTTCCAATGGCAAGCATTACTAAATAAGAAGACATTGGTTTTTGCATTTGGTAATACCAAGATTTAAAAGCCTTATTTTCAGTACTTTTAACCAATTTTCCATTAGAAATTACTTGATAATCAGAATCGTAAGCAATCGTTAAATTAAAAACCACTTTCTCGTTAACATCATCAAAACTAGGCAACCAATGACTTGTGTTTTTTCCTTGACCTTGTGTCCAGATTTGCGAATTTTCGTCTTCTCCGATAAAATATAAAGTTTGTTTTGGAGTTGCATAATAAGTAAAATCTAATCGATTCTTTCCTTTTTTAAAACCTTCAAAAAGTAATAACTCTTTATCATTATTTTTATATTTAGCTGGTTTTCCATTAATAATTACATTATAGAAAACCATGTTTTTTGAATCAATTCTAATAGTATCTATAGCTGAAATCACATTAAAATCATAGGATATCGTACCATTAATAGATTTATTTTGATTACTAGGAAATAAACTAGCATTGCATTTTATAAAATCTACTTTTTGCGTTTGTTGTGCAAAAGAAAATACTGAAAATAAAAGAAGAATATATTTCATATTGAACTGATTTAAAGTTCAAAAATACAAAGGATTTTCTGACTTTTTAGTAAGTTTACACTCAAATAAAAAATTGTGATTAAGAAAGCCATTTTTAATTGGAGTAGCGGAAAAGATTCTGCCTTGGCATTATATAAAACTTTGCAAAGTTCAGAAATAGAAATTGTTTCGTTGCTTACGAGTGTGAATAAAAAATACAATCGCATTTCGATGCACGGCGTTCGTACTGAATTGTTAGAACAACAAGCCAAAAGTATTGGATTACCACTTCATATCATGGAAATTCCAGAAATGCCAAGCATGGAAGATTATGAAGCAGTGATGAGAGAAACATTAAACAAGTTCAAAGAAAAAGGAATAACGCATTCTGTTTTTGGTGATATTTTCCTAGATGATTTACGAAAATATCGTGAAGAAAAATTAGCCGAAATGCAACAGGAAGCTATTTTCCCGTTATGGAAAATTCCAACTAAAGATTTAATTCAGGAGTTTTTAGATTTGGGTTTCAAAACTATTGTGGTTTGTGTTAATGAACGAAATCTAGATAAAAGTTTTGTAGGTCGAATTATCGATGCGCAATTTATTACCGATTTGCCAGCTGATGTCGATGTTTGTGGTGAAAATGGCGAATTTCATACTTTTACTTTCGATGGACCAATATTTAAAAAATCAATAGAATTTGAAATTGGAGAAATTGTATATAGAAAATACGAAAAACCCAAACAAGAATCTTCAAATACAGCTTGTGATACAAGTAGTTCCGATGCTTTCGATTTCGGATTTTGGTATTGTGATTTGATTCCAAAATAGGTTTTACTGCTGTTTTTTTGCCA
>NZ_JAYSSZ010000202.1:0-24683 GCF_043720215.1 Flavobacterium sp.
CATTCAAAATTAGCAATAAATACATTGAACTGATGACAAAAAGACCAGAAAATATAATTGTAGGCATTTCTATAGGAGATTTAAACGGAATTGGAGGCGAAGTAATCCTAAAATCGTTCGAAGATTCAAGAATGTTAGAATTATGTACACCCATAATTTTTGCTAATGTAAAAACGCTTTCTTTTCTTAAAAAAGAACTTCGATTAGAAGCGCCTTTACACGGAATAGATAGATTAGACCAAATGGTTATTGGAAAAATAAATGTATTAAATGTTTGGAGAGAAGGCGTAAATATAAATTATGGTCAGCTAGATAATGAAGTGGGAAAATATGCTATAAAATCTTTTGTAGCTGCAACCAAAGCTTTAAAGGAAAATGAAATTGATGTTTTAGTAACTGCACCTATAAGCAAATCGAATATTCAAGCCGAAGATTTTAAATTTCCAGGTCACACTGATTATTTAGACCAAGAATTAGAAGGCGATGCACTTATGTTTATGATTCAAGATAATTTACGCGTTGGATTACTTACTGATCATGTTCCGTTAAGTGATGTAGCAAAACATCTGACAGAAGAACTAATTAGAAAAAAAATAAAGACAATAAATAAATCATTAATTCAAGATTTTGGCATCAGAAAACCAAAAATTGCAGTTTTAGGACTCAATCCACATTCTGGTGATAATGGTGTTATTGGAGATGAAGAAGATAAAGTAATCAAACCCACATTAAAAAAGATTTTTGATGAAGGAACTTTGGTTTTTGGACCATTTTCTGCTGACGGTTTCTTCGGAAGCAACCAATACGAAAAATATGATGCCGTAATTGCAACCTATCACGATCAAGGATTAATTCCTTTTAAAACCTTGTCTTTTGGAAAAGGGGTCAATTATACAGCAGGTTTAAACAAAGTAAGAACATCACCAGACCACGGAACTGCTTTTGAAATCGCAGGAAAAGGAATTGCAGATAATAATTCTTTTTTAGAAGCAATTTATGCTGCCATCGATATTTTTAAGTCTAGAAATGACTATTCTGAAATGACGATTAGACCACTAAAAATAAAAGAAAAGCAGTTATAAACAAAAAAATGTTCATAACGCTTTTAAGTTTATAAATAATTTATATCTTTGCACTCCCTAATAAAGGAACAAATTGTTGTTAAGATGAAAGTTACAAATGAATTTTTAATCCCATTTATAGGATTAAAGCTAGGTAAACATCAGTTTGAATACCAAATTAGTAAAGCGTTCTTTGAGCACTTTGAGTTTGACGAATTTGAAAGCGCCAACATCAAAGTAAACATAGTATTAGAAAAGAAAAACACAATGCTTGAATTAAATTTCAAACATTCAGGAACCATAAATGTTCCGTGTGACTTAACTAGCGAAGATTTTGATTTACCAATAAAAGGAAATCTAAAACTCGTCGTTAGATTTGGTGAAACATTCAATGACGAAAATGAAGATTTACTCATTTTACCAATTGGAGAACATCAAATAGATGTAGCACAGTATATTTATGAAATGGTTGTCTTATCTATACCGCTCAAAAAAACTCATCCAGGTATCAAAGATGGAACTTTAGAAACTAAAGCGCTATCAAAACTGAAAGAAATAAGTGTTACTGAACAGGCACAGGAAGAAAATGTTCAAGAAGAAACAGAAATAAAAGCAGAGAATACAGACCCACGTTGGGACAAATTGAAAACACTATTAACGGATAAATAATTTTGCAAAATGGCACATCCTAAGAGAAAGATCTCCAAAACAAGAAGAGACAAAAGAAGAACTCACTATAAAGCAACTGTTGCTCAAATCGCAACTTGCCCAATAACTGGCGAAGCACATTTATACCACAGAGCTTACTGGCATGAAGGTAAAATGTACTACAGAGGTCAAGTAGTTATTGATAAGCAAATAGCTGTTGCTTAATACATTTCTTGTATAAAAAACACAACTCTCACTAAGTGAGAGTTTTTTTGTTGACTATAACCGAAAATAAAAATAGAAACAAAAAAAGCTTTCTTTTAAAGTTTTTTTGTAACTTCATCGTCTTTTAAACGTAAGTTTTAAAAGTATTATTTGAACTTTATGAATACAATTACTGCCGCAATTACTGCCGTTGGCGCATATGTTCCTGAATTTGTTCTTTCTAATCAAGTATTAGAAACCATGATCGATACTAACGATGAATGGATAACAACCCGAACTGGAATAAAAGAAAGAAGAATTCTTAAAGAAAAAGGTAAAGGAACTTCTTATCTTGCTATAAAAGCAGCTCAAAATCTTATTGAAAAATCAGGCATAAATCCCGCAGATATAGACATGGTGATTTTAGCAACCGCAACTCCAGATATGCCAGTGGCATCAACAGGCGTTTTTGTGGCAAGCCAGATTGGAGCTGTAAATGCTTTTGCTTATGATTTGCAAGCTGCATGTTCTAGCTTTTTATACGGAATGTCAACTGCCGCAGCTTACATACAATCTGGAAGATATAAAAAAGTATTGTTAATAGGCGCCGATAAAATGTCATCAATTATCGATTATACCGATAGAGCCACTTGTATTATATTTGGAGATGGTGGTGGCGCTGTGCTTTTTGAGCCTAATTACGAAGGTTTAGGTTTGCAGGACGAAATATTACGAAGCGACGGAATAGGTCGCGAATATCTTAAGATTGATGCTGGAGGATCTATTCTTCCTGCGTCAAAAGAAACTGTAGAAAATGGTTTACACACCGTTTTTCAAGACGGAAAAACGGTTTTTAAATATGCTGTTTCTGGTATGGCAGATGTAAGTGAGAAAATCATGGAGCGTAATAATTTAACTCAAGATGACGTAAATTGGTTAGTGGCACATCAAGCAAACAAGCGTATTATTGATGCTACAGCTCAACGAATGAATTTAGACGAGTCGAAAGTATTAATGAATATTCAAAAATACGGAAACACGACTTCGGCAACATTGCCATTATTATTAAGTGATTTCGAAAATCAATTAAAAAAAGGAGATAATCTTATATTTGCATCATTTGGAGGTGGATTCACTTGGGGATCTATCTATTTAAAATGGGCATACAACAAACAATAACCATAACTAAAACGAATAATCATGGATTTAAAAGAAATTCAAAATCTGATCAAATTTGTAGCAAACTCAGGTGTTGCAGAAGTAAAACTGGAAACAGGAGATGTTAAAATTACTATTAGAACAACTTTAGAAGGTAGTACAGAAACAACTTATGTACAACAAATGCCTGCTCAAAACATGTTACAACAAGCAGTTGCTCCACAACAAATTGCTCCAGTAGTTTCGACTCCTGTTGAAACTCCAGCTGCTGATGAAAGTTCAAAATATATTACTGTAAAATCTCCAATTATTGGAACTTTTTACAGAAAACCATCTCCAGACAAACCAATGTTTGTGGAAGTTGGAAGCACAATTGGAAAAGGTGACGTTCTTTGCGTTATAGAAGCTATGAAATTATTTAACGAAATCGAATCTGAAGTTTCAGGTAAAATCGTTAAAATATTGGTAGATGATATGTCGCCAGTTGAATTTGACCAACCTTTATTCTTAGTAGATCCATCATAAAGAAATTATAAATGCTAAATTTTGAATGATGAATTTCATCGTTCAAAAAAAATTTAAAATTTAAAATTCAACATTTAAAATTTCAAACGATGTTTAAAAAAATATTAGTTGCAAACAGGGGCGAAATAGCACTTCGTATTATTAGAACCTGTAAAGAAATGGGAATAAAAACCGTAGCGGTTTATTCTACAGCAGATGCAGAAAGTTTACACGTAAAATTTGCTGATGAAGCAGTTTGTATTGGCCCGCCACCAAGTAATTTGTCGTATTTAAAAATGTCAAATATTATTGCAGCTGCCGAAATTACAAATGCTGATGCCATTCATCCAGGTTATGGATTTCTTTCAGAAAACGCTAAGTTTTCTAAAATTTGTCACGAACATAATATCAAATTTATCGGTGCTTCACCAGATATGATTGATAAAATGGGTGACAAAGCTACTGCAAAAGCTACTATGAAAGAAGCAGGAGTTCCATGCGTACCAGGTTCTGAAGGATTATTAGAGTCTTATGAACAAGCACTGGAATTATCTAGAGAAATGGGGTTCCCAGTAATGCTAAAAGCAACAGCTGGAGGTGGTGGAAAAGGAATGCGTGCCGTTTGGAAAGAAGATGAATTACTAAAGGCATGGGATAGCGCACGTCAAGAATCAGCTGCAGCTTTTGGAAATGATGGAATGTATCTTGAAAAATTAATTGAAGAACCACGACATATTGAAATTCAAGTGGTTGGAGATTCATTTGGAAAAGCATGTCACTTATCAGAAAGAGATTGCTCTGTGCAACGTCGTCATCAAAAACTTACCGAGGAAACACCTTCTCCATTTATGACGGATGAACTTCGAAATAAAATGGGTGAAGCCGCAGTAAAAGCTGCAGAATACATCAAATATGAAGGCGCAGGAACTGTTGAATTTTTAGTAGACAAGCATAGAAATTTCTACTTCATGGAAATGAATACACGTATTCAAGTAGAGCACCCAATTACAGAACAAGTTATAGATTATGACTTGATTCGCGAGCAAATTATGGTAGCCGCTGGAATTCCAATATCTGGAAAAAATTACTTTCCAAATTTACATGCTATTGAATGTCGTATTAATGCCGAAGATCCGTATAACGATTTCAGACCTTCACCAGGAAAGATTACAGTTTTACATTCGCCAGGCGGACACGGAGTTCGTTTAGATACTCATGTTTACGCAGGCTATACGATTCCGCCAAATTACGATTCGATGATTGCCAAGTTAATTACAACAGCACAAACACGCCAAGAAGCCATCAATAAAATGAAGCGTGCTTTAGATGAATTCGTGATTGAAGGAATAAAAACAACCATTCCTTTTCATAGACAATTAATGGATGAACCAGCTTATGTAGAAGGGAATTACACAACAGCATTCATGGACACATTTAAAATGAAAGAACAAAGATAAATTAAGAATTAATTTTGATTAAATGAGCTCGATAAATATTGAGCTCATTTTTTTTTAAATATACTTTACACGAAACTGCCCCCAAATAGCATATAACTTTTTGGGGGCAGTTCAATTTTTTGGAATTTTTATTGATTTGATTCTTTTATATATTCCTTTATTTTAGCTTCTAGTTCGTCTGCTAATTCTGGATTATCTTTTATTAATCCTTTTACAGCATCACGTCCTTGACCTAATTTAGTATCTCCGTAACTAAACCAAGATCCTGCCTTTTTGATGATTTCAAACTCTACAGCAAGGTCAAGAATTTCACCCGTCTTAGAGACACCTTCACCATACATAATGTCAAATTCGGCTGTTTTAAAAGGTGGTGCAACTTTATTTTTTACTACTTTAACTTTTGTTCTGTTTCCTAAAACATTGTCTCCGTCTTTTATTTGCGTAGAACGACGAATATCTAAACGAACTGAAGCATAAAATTTTAATGCGTTTCCTCCAGTTGTTGTTTCTGGACTTCCAAACATAATCCCTATTTTTTCACGCAATTGATTGATGAAAAATACTGTACATTTTGTTTTGCTAATTGTTCCTGTTAATTTTCTTAATGCTTGCGACATCAAACGTGCATGCAAACCCATTTTTGAGTCGCCCATTTCACCTTCAATCTCACTTTTTGGAGTAAGTGCTGCAACCGAGTCAATTACAACAATATCGATAGCTCCGGAACGTATCAAGTTTTCAGCAATTTCTAATGCTTGTTCTCCATTATCTGGTTGAGAAATAATTAAATTTTCTATATCAACACCTAATTTTTCAGCATAATTTCTATCAAAAGCGTGTTCTGCATCAATAAATGCAGCGATTCCACCCGCTTTTTGAGCTTCAGCTATTGCGTGTAATGTTAAGGTTGTTTTTCCTGATGATTCTGGTCCGTAGATCTCGATTACACGTCCGCGTGGGTAACCGCCAACTCCTAATGCTAAATCTAGCCCTAAAGATCCTGAAGAAATAGTTTCTACCTCTTCAACGGCTTTATCTCCCATTTTCATCACAGTTCCTTTACCGTAAGTCTTGTCTAATTTATCTAATGTAAGCTGTAATGCTTTTAATTTGGCTTCTTTTTCTGCACTCATTTTATCTGTGATTATTTTTAGTAAAAATAGTTGTTTTCTTCGAGATGATAAATATAAGTTTTCAACAAAAAATACTTAAAACACAAAAGCCACAAAAGAAGAGTTATTATCTTTTGTGGCTTTTGTGTTTTAAAAAAAATTTCTAAAAAATAATCTTTTTAATTACTGTTTGACCATTTTCTAATGTCACTTTAACAATTAATGCTTGGTTATTTTTTATAATTGAGCTTACCACTGATTGATTTGCATTTACATTGTTTTTCGTTGCTAATGTTTGACCTAAAACATTGTAAACCGTATAATTTTTGATGCTTTCTAAACTAGAATTTATTTTAATATCATTGTTTGAAGTAAAAACGGTAATTGCATTTTCGTTTAAATCGAAATCTGCATTACTTAATGCTTGGTTTGTATAACGCAATACAAAACGATCATTTGTTATTCCTTGAGTAGCTACAAACTGATATGGAATTTCCGAAATATCATTAATAGTCCCTAATAATTTATCTTCTATATAAATTTTTTGTGCATTTCCTGTAAACAATCCATCTACGGTAGCAATCGCAATAGTATACGTTCCGTTTGTTGGAATTTTTATTCCCATAGGAACTCTGTCATTTATATCAAATGGCAAGCTTCTACCTTGTATTGTCATAACCTCATCCCCTATTAATGAATAGAAGTTTTGTGCCGATTTATAATCGGTTAAGGCATCAAACATTCTGTCTTTTTCTAATGTTGCTCCTTCTACATACGCAACTAATGTTCTTGTTGTTTCTGCAGTTGGGCTTACTAAGTCTATCCAAATTCTATTTCTTTCTATATTTCCACCTAATTCTTGAGTAGGTTCTGCTATATGATTTGCGGTTCTGTAAAACTGACTATTTGAATAGCCTTTATCGCGCATGGCGTTGTTAAACAAAGCTGTTGATGTAGCCGCTGCTCCAGCATTCATTAAAACAAAGAATCCTTGTCCGCCTCCAATAACGCTTAATGTTCCTGGCCCGCTAGTAGCTCCAGCACCGTTAATGGCTATATAATCACTAGCTGTATAATTATATACGAAATTGCCATAAAATGGGTCTGAAATAGCTGTACTTGGTAAAGTATTATGTGTCCATAATCTAACAAAACCATCTAACTCTGGATTTGCAATTAAGAATGTGTTGATGCTAATTGCAGATGGATAAGGATTTCCTAGCAAGGTCCAGTTATCATCGGTAAGTGTTCGCATTATACCATTTGGCCCTGCAGTTCCTGCGCCAGTATCGTTACCTCTGGCAATAGCTGGTGTGTAAATACCGTTATTAGGGACTCCAATGTAATTTCTTGATAATACTCCTCTCATAATATAACCCAATGCAGGTTGCATAATAACATTTGAAGCAGTTACCCAATTACCCAAACCACCATTAGGATTTGCAATAGTAGTATTCCAAGTATAATTGTTACCAGAAGCTGGAGTAGAAAAACCATTAACAGGTGAAGACCAGTATACATAGTCTAAACTAACTCCTGTTGTGCTTCTACTGTAAGAAATATTTCCTGTATTTACACCTAAGTCATTAATCTGAACTAAAGATCCGTTGTTTAAAATGTTGAATGTACCGTTGTTGGTTACATCATTTTGTACTTCTACATAACTATTGGCAGAAACGTTAAGCGTAAATGTGGCGTTAATAGTCAAGTTACAAGCGCTAAAACTCCCGTTAGTGGCTGTTGTATAATTCCCGTTAATTGTTGCTGTTTTAGATAGAGTTGGCACGCCATTACTCCAAACTGTACCATTCCAAACTGTAGCTCCTGTATTAATTTTAACTGCAATTGTTGCAATATAACAAGTTGCTAAGTTTTCTCTTACTTGACAATAGTATTGATAACCATCTAAACCTGTTAATGATGATATATTTAAAGTAGCTGTTGTTGCTCCTGTATAAACTCCAGTATTTGTTAATGCAGTCCATGTAGTAGTGTTAGGCGCTACAACAAACCACTGATAAGCTAGGGCATTTCCACCAACAAAACCTTCTGTTGCACTAACAGATAATGTTGCTGTAGAAGAAGCGCAGGTTAAAGCAATTACAGGTTGCGCAGAAATGCTTGGTTGTGACCCTCCAGTTGGAGGAACTAATCCTGCACTTGGAATACATTGACCAGCAACTAAAGGTGTAGTACTCCAGTCTGCAGCAACAAAAACAGTTCTTGCACTTAATGCCCCTGCATTTCTTACCATATAATAACCTGGACCAACAGTATATGCATGTACATCATCAATAACAACAGTTCCTGCAGCATTTCTTAATTGAATTTGATCATCTGCATTAAATCCAGCAGTTATATCACCATTATTATTAGCTACATTATATCCACAACTGAGGTTATCAACAGTCACTATTCCTAAAGCTCCAGATGCAATTGTCCCTGTTAAAGTTGCATAATTAATCTCATTTCCATCACCGTAAGTACTTGTTCTATAAATTCTATAATTTGTTAAATTAACTGTTGCCGCTGTGCCGTTATATAATGTTATAAATCCGCCATCACCAGTTTGTTCGTCGTGTAATTCATATATAATTAAATCAGAGATAGCAGCTCCTTGACAAGAGGCAGTATCGCTATTTATAATCGTAAAAGTTGGTGTTGAAGTAACACAACTTGTGGTGGTATTAGTAATATTTATAGTTCCTGTTGTTGCTCCTGCTGGAACAACAACAACTAATTGAAAAGCTGAACTTGAAACAATAGTAGCAGGTGTGCCATTAAAACTAACTGTTGAACCTAACAAGCTACCAGAACTCGCATTTATGGTAACCTCTGTTCCTGCAGGACCAGAAGTAGGAAAGACAGAAGCAATTACAGCGGGTACGCAAACTCCATTTCCTTGAATAGCAAAAGTATAAGACCCCTCATTACTATCGTTATTAGTTATTGTTACTGTTGCCGTTCTAATTCCTGATGCTGTAGGTGTGAACTGAATTGCTAGTCCTGAATTTCCTAAAGCTGCAATTGTGCCAACTGGAGAAGTTGTTATGACAAATTCCGAAGCATTAGTCCCTGAAATTGTTGCAGCTGTAACGTTTAAATTTGCTGAACCTAGATTTTGAACAACAAAACTTCTACTAAATGAACTCGCTATATTTACATTTCCAAAATCTGTAAAATCTGTAGCTACAGGTATAATGTCTCCTGTTAAAATAGTATTTCCATTTCCTGTAATATTTATTTCTGGCGTTGGGCTTGTTGAAGTAACGGTTCCATTTACAATTATATCATTACCTGTTCCATCACCAGGACCTCCAGTTCCTCCAACAGCTTCAGCATACGAATACAATCTGTAAGTTACGGCTGTAGTGCTATTGGCTTGGGCAAAAGTATATGTAAAAGTTTGCGTAGTTGTATTATCTGTAACTACTTTTACTACGTCTAAATTTGTTGTATAACCATCAATTGAACTTCGTAATGCAATTTGTGTGTTTCCTGTTCCAGACCTTTGCCACTGTATTACAATAGAGCTAACATCAAATTGAAAACCTGCATTAGGAGTAATAGTAAATTCCATATAATCATTGCCAGAGATTGCATTTGCAATAGAAGTTATGGCCCAATCTGTGGCATTAAATCTGCTTGCATTAGCTGCTGCCGTCAATCCAGCACCTCTAGAAATAGTTGAAGCATTCAAATTTGCATTATTAAAATTTGATGTTGCCGTTGCCTCACCACCAGCTAACGCTGAAAATTCAAATGTTAAAATTTGCCCCCATCCTAAAACCGAGAACAACAATGTTAAAAAAAGTAACTTTATTTTCATTATAAAAAAATATTTAAATAATTAAACTTCTTTTGATTTTCAATTGGTTGAAAACAGAAGAAGGGCATCTAATATATGCAAATTTATTCGAAATAAAAAATATTTCATGCGTTTCGTTGTTATTTTATCATTAATAAATGTTTTTCATCTATAGCTTATGCTGCGAAGCTTTGTTTTTATTACATATTTTAAAAGGCTTAATTAATGCTTAAAATATCTTATTTTTGAAAAAATTATTGCAATGCAGCAACACATAACTGTTTCTAAAGAAATAATTAGAAAACTAGAGTTTTATTGTGCTTATCAAGAACGATGCCACAATGAAGTTACAGAAAAAATGAGGAGTTATGCTATGACTTCTCAGGAAATAGATACTGTTATGGCGCATCTCATAACGGATAACTTCCTGAACGAAGAACGTTTTGCTTGTAGTTTTGCTCGTGGAAAACACCGCATAAAATCTTGGGGGAAAATTAGAATTGTAAACGAGCTTAAGTTTCGTCAAATTTCTAAATACAATATAGACAAAGCATTGAAAGAATTTTCGGAAGACGAATATCTAGAAACTTTTCATAAACTCGCAGAAAATCATTGGGAAATTATGAGAGAAAGTAACATTCTTAAAAAACGAAAGAAATTTTGTGATTTTATGTTACGAAAAGGTTTTGAAAGTGGTTTGGTTTATGAAAAAGTGAAGGAATTGGAAGCAATGACAAGCATATGAAATAAACTTTCTGAAAGTTATTACACAAAGAACTTAAAAAAACTACTTAATAATTAGTTTTCTAGTGGCACGTTGCTCGCCTTCCTTAATTTTTATGATATAAACACCTGGAGACAATGAGGAAACATTCAGTTCTTTAGTAGAAATAGTAAGTTGCATAACACGTTTTCCTAACACATCAAAAATTTCAATATCTTTAGGAGCAGTCGTTTTTGAAGTAATGTAAACACGACCATTCCCTACCGGATTTGGGTATACATTTAAGTTATCAAACTGCTGTTCTTGATTTTTTGTTGCCAACGAAGCCTGCTTTCCGTCTTGAGCTAAAGCGCTCAACGAAAACAAAAGGGTAAAAAATGTAATATAAAGGTAGTTTTTCTTCATGGAAACAATTAATAGTGTAAATATATAAAATTATTTCAAATAGTGTACCAAATAGTAAATCAAATGCGTTTTTAACATATTTATATGACTTACGAGATAAAAAATTTATCTAACACGATATATTAAGATCCTATAAATTAAAATTTATTGTCTTTTTTTATTAGTTTTGTTTAAACTAAAACAAACAAAATGTACGAATTTATTCAAAAATTTCACTCAGGTTGGGCGTATCTAGCCTTACTCCTTCTAGTTGTAGCGTTTATAAACAGTGCTATGGGGTTCTTTTCTAAAAGAGAATTTACACCTCGTGACAAAAAACTTGCATTATTTGCATTGATTGCAACACATATTATGTTAGTTGTGGGACTAATTACCTATTTTTTATCCCCGCTTGGTCTGTCAGCTTTTGGTGATATGAAAAACGCTGCTTTAAGACTAACTTCTTTAGAGCACCCGTTAACTAACATTATTGCTATTGTTCTAATAACAATGGGTTGGTCTAAGCATAAAAAAATACTAGAAAGCAAAGGAAAATTTAAAACAATTACACTATTTTATGGTTTGGGATTATTGCTTATATTAAGTAGAATTCCTTGGTCATTATGGTTTTAATAATTTAAAAAGCCCTAAGAAAAGGACTTTTTTTTGTTTTTAGGTATGGTATTTGACAAGTTGGTAGTAATAATTAATTAAAATTATGATGAAAGATAAATTATTTTTGGCCATTACAACAACAATAGCAACAATACTAATTTCTAGTTTTTCGTTCAAAAAATTCGAGAAACAATCCTTTTCTGTAAAACCTATTCAAGACACCGTTAAGGTAGATTCTACAGCTATTGACAGCTTACATACAGAAGGTAATTACACCTTTAAGCTATTTAAGAAAAAAGCTCATGCTTCGTATTATGCTCAAAAATTTCATGGTAAAAAAACCGCAAGCGGCACTCGTTTTGATAATACTAAACTAACTGCGGCTCATAAAAAATTTGCTTTTGGAACTATGCTTCGTGTTACAAACGAGCGAAACGGAAAACATGTCATTGTGACCGTTACTGATCGCGGACCATTTGTTAGAGGCAGGGAAATAGATTTGTCACGACGCGCATTTATGCTGATAACTTCTAACAAAGCTGGCGGAGAAACATCAGTCACGATTGAAGTAATGAAGAAAAAATAAAAATATTTATTGCTTTAAAATATTTTAAAAGCAAATTCACCAATTAAAAGACTTAAAAACGGGAAAATAATTTGAGAATTTGCAGTAAATCTTTTTAGAACTCGGAAAGAAATTAACTAAAGCCCATAGTTTTAACTATTTCTGTTATCAATAAGTCAGAAATCTCTTCAACAATTAGAAAAACCATACAAATTTGTTGTATGGTACATTTTTTTCAGTACCTTTGCACCAACAGTACACACCACGCTATAGTTTTAGTAATAAAAACAGCGTCCCAGGGTGTGTCTTTTGCTTTAAATAGGTTTCGCTTTTTAATTTTTTACAATCAATATGTTCGAAAAATTACCTTTTACTATTCAAGAACAGATACAAAGATTACAAACACGAGGCTTAATAATTACTCCTGAAGATAATGCTACTCATTATTTATCTCATATAAGTTATTATCGATTGGGCGAATACTGGCATTCCATGCAATCTGATAAAGTAAATCATATTTTTAAAGAAAATAGCAAATTTAAAGATGTAATAGCGCTTTATCAATTTGACGGAGAACTTAAAATCTTATTATTTGACATCATTGAAAAAATAGAAATAAGTTTAAAAACAAAACTAATTTATCATCTTTCGCACGAATTCAATCCTTGGTGGTTTCAAAACTTCGATTTATTTATTGACAGTAAAGCATTAGTAAAAACACTTTCTAGTTTAGAAGAAGAACTAGAACGAAGTAAAGAAATAACAATAAAAAATCACTTCAAAAACCACAAAGATGATTTACGTTTTCCCCCATCTTGGAAATCCTTAGAGCAAACAAGTTTTGGCTCGTTGTCAAAATTATATGGTAATTTGAAAAACACTATTCATTCAAAAGATATAATTGCTAAAGAATTTGGAGTTGTTAATCACACTTTTTTACCAAGTTGGCTACAATCAATTGCTCAAATTCGAAATTATTGCGCACATCATTCTAGATTATGGAATAAAAATTTACCTGGAAATCCAAAATTATTACCCAATCCCCCATTTAATTGGGTTGAAGATGTGCCGAAACAAAATGAAAAATTGTACATTCATCTTTGTATTATGAAATATTTGTTAGATAGGATTCAGCCACATAATAATTTCAGCGAAAGATTAAATGACCTTTTTATAAAATATCCAAACGTTGACCCAAATGCAATTGGAATGAAACTTAACTGGAAAAATGAAAATCTCTGGAAATAATTTCTTTAAAAGAAGAATGTAAAAATCGATTTATGGAAGCAGTAAAAGCAAAAAAACACCTCGGACAGCATTTTCTTAAAGACGAAAATATTGCAAAGGACATTGCAGATACATTAAATCTAGAAGGTTATAACGATGTTCTAGAAATTGGACCAGGAATGGGTGTACTAACAAAATATTTGTTAGACAAACCTGTAAATACTTATGTAATCGAAATAGATACCGAATCGGTAACTTATCTCGATGGAAATTATCCGAAACTAAAAGATAAAATAATCTCTAAAGATTTCTTAAAATACAATATCAACGAAATTTTCGATGGTAAGCAATTTGCCATCATTGGAAATTTTCCATACAACATTTCGACACAAATCGTATTTCGAGCTTTAGAATACCGCAACCAAATTCCAGAATTTGCTGGTATGTTCCAGAAAGAAGTAGCGCAAAGAATCTGCGAAAAGAAAGGAACAAAAGCTTACGGAATTTTATCCGTTTTAGTACAAGCCTTTTATGATGCTGAATATTTATTTACCGTTGATGAAAATGTTTTTATTCCGCCACCAAAAGTAAAATCAGGTGTTTTACGATTGCGTAGAAAAAAAGATAATAGTTTGCCTTGCGGCGAAAAATTGTTTTTTACCGTGGTAAAAACTGCTTTTCAGCAACGAAGAAAAACATTGCGAAACAGTTTAAAAACATTAAATTTGTCTGACAATTTGCGAGAAGACGAGGTTTTTAATCTTCGTCCAGAGCAATTAGATGTGCAACAATTTATAGAATTGACTCAAAAAATAGAAGCCGATGGAGTTTAAAATCAGCAAAGACCTAATACAAGAATTAGAGCAACTCATACAAAGTAAAAATGACCAGCAACTGGAAGTTTTACTAAGTGATTTGCACCATGCTGATATTGCTGAAATTCTCGATGAGCTCGATTTTGACGAAGCAACCTATATTTTTAAAGTCTTAGATTCCGAAAAAACAGCCGAAATTCTTGTAGAACTAGAAGACGATTTACGAGAAAACATATTAAGTAGATTATCTCCAAAAGAAATCGCCGAAGAGCTTGATGAGCTTGACACCGATGATGCTGCCGATATTATTGCAGAACTTTCTCAATCCAAAAAAGAAGAGGTAATCTCTGAGCTGGAAGATGTAGAACATGCAAAAGACATTGTCGATTTATTGCGTTACGACGAAGACACTGCGGGAGGATTAATGGGTAAAGAGTTAGTAAAAGTTAACGAAAACTGGAGTGTACTTACTTGTGTAAAAGAAATGCGTTCCCAAGCCGAAAGTGTATCTCGTGTTCATTCCATTTACGTAGTAGATGATGAAGAAAGACTCAAAGGACGTTTGTCTCTCAAAGATTTATTGACTACATCAACTAAAACTCAAATTGCTGATATTTATATAAAAAAAGTAACTTCTGTAAAAGTAGATACCGAAGATGTAGAAGTAGCACGAATCATGCAAAAATACGATTTGGAAGCCATTCCTGTAATCGATGACATGGGACGATTAGTAGGGAGAATCACTATTGATGATATTGTAGATGTCATAAAAGATGAAGCTGACAAAGATTACCAAATGGCAGCGGGTATCTCACAAGACGTAGAAGCAGATGATAGTATTCTAGAACTCACAAAAGCACGATTGCCGTGGCTAGTCCTTGCTTTGTTAGGTGGATTTATCTCAGTAAAAATGCTTGGCCTTTTTGAAGGAGCGATGCTTAAACATGGTGAGTTATTTTTCTTTACACCACTTATTGCGGCTATGGCTGGAAATGTTGGTGTGCAATCATCAGCTATAATTGTGCAAGGTTTAGCAAACAATACACTAAGTGGTTCACTATTTAACCGATTAATAAAAGAAATATCATTAAGTCTCCTAAACGGAGTAATCCTAGCCACAATATTATTTTTAGGAAGTTATTTTCTGTTAAATGCCGATTTAAAAATAGGGCTAACTGTAACTATTTCACTTATTTCTGTAATTATTATCGCCTCATTAATTGGCACATTTGTACCGCTTTTATTAGATAAATTCGGAATAGATCCGGCTTTGGCAACAGGACCGTTTATCACGACTAGCAACGATATTTGTGGAATTCTTATCTACTTTTCAATTGCTAAATTAATTTTAGGTTTTTAAAGTTCAAATTATGAAAATACACATCATAGGTGGCGGAAACCTTGGCGTAGCCATCGCTTTAGGAATAACAAAATATGCTGCCAATAATCAAGTAACCGTTACAAAAAGAAACACAGAAACCATTTCTTATTTACAAGAAAAAGGTATTGAAATTTCTAAAAATAATGCACACCATATTCAACTAGCTGATATTGTTGTTTTAACTGTAAAACCACATCAGGTAGAAACTGTTTTAAAAGAAATTTCATCAGAAATTCAAAACAAAACCATTATTTCGGCAGTAAGTGGTGTATCAATAAGTACTATTCAGAATATAGTTGGGGAAAACCATGCTGTAATACGAATTATGCCAAATATTGCGGTACAATTTGGCGAATCAGCCACCTGTATTTCGTTTGAAGAAAAAGATAAAACCGAAGCTCAAAAAGTAATTTCGCTATTTCAACAACTAGGAACAGCACCAGTAATAGAAGAAAAACTAATGGATGCGGCCACTGTTCTTGGTGCTTGCGGAACCGCTTATGCCTTGCGTTACATTCGAGCTTCCATGCAAGCGGGAATAGAAATTGGTTTCGATTCTCAAACAGCACTTGCTATAGCAGCACAAACCGCAAAAGGCGCTGCAAAAATGCTACTCGAAGAAAAAGTACATCCAGAACAACTGATCGACAGAGTAACTACGCCACAAGGCTGTACCATTGTAGGACTTAACGAAATGGAGCACCAAGGATTTAGTTCGTCATTAATAAAAGGAATAAAAACCTCATTACAGAAAATAAAAGAGTAATTTTTTATTCGAAGCTATTCCTGCCATTCATTTCAATCTTTTGCTTTCTAAAGAAAAAAGCAAAAGGATTTCCATTGCTGTCAGGGCTAAAAAATCAACATTACATTCCAAAATCAGTTTCATTTATGTACCAAAAATAATTACCTTTATTTTTTTATATAAAGATGAACCCACAAAACATAAAAATTCTTCATATCGATAGCAACCATCCATTACTTATGGCACAATTGCAAGAAGCTGGATTTATAAACCACGAAGATTTTACTTCTTCAAAAGAAGAAGTCGAAGCAAAAATTCATGATTACCAAGGGATAGTAATTCGCAGCCGATTCAAAATCGATAAAACATTTCTGGACAAAGCCACCAGTTTACAATTTATAGCACGTGTAGGAGCAGGACTGGAAAGTATCGATTGCGATTATGCGCTCTCAAAAAAAATTCAACTCATTGCAGCGCCCGAAGGCAATAGCAATGCAGTGGGCGAACACGCATTAGGAATGTTACTTTCTCTAATGAACAACCTCAACAAAGCCGACAAAGAAATTCGATCAGGACACTGGAACCGAGAAGCAAATCGCGGTCATGAACTCGAAGGAAAAACAGTCGGAATCATAGGTTATGGCAATATGGGAAAATCATTTGCCAAAAAATTGCGAGGTTTCGATGTGCAAGTTTTATGCTATGATATTTTAGAAAATGTTGGTGATGAAAACGCAAAACAAGTATCCTTACAAGAATTGCAACAAAAGGCAGATGTCTTAAGCCTTCACATTCCTTGGACTCCCGAAACCGATAAAATGGTAAACACTAATTTTATTAATGCTTTTGCAAACCCCTTTTGGTTTATAAACACATCGCGTGGCAAGAATGTAGTAACTGATGATTTAGTTAAAGCTCTACAATCAAAAAAAATTATAGGAGCAGGACTTGATGTTTTAGAATACGAAAAACTATCATTCGAGCATTTGTTTGAAGACCAAAAACCAGCTGCATACGAATATTTACAACAAGCAGAAAATGTTTTACTATCGCCCCATATTGCTGGTTGGACTATAGAAAGTAAAGAGAAGTTAGCTCAGGTTATAGTTGATAAGATTAAAGAGTTATATTTTGGTATTGCAAAAGAAACTTCAATACTAAAACGAGTAACGGGAATAGGTGGTTTTTTCTTCAAATCCGAAAATTCGAAAGAATTAGTTACTTGGTACAACAAACATTTAGGACTAAAAACAGATGATTACGGATCTACTTTCTGGTGGAAAGACAAGCAAGGAAATGATTGTTGTACACAATGGTCGCCTTTTGCCAAGGATACCAAATATTTCGAACCTAGCGAAAAACAGTTCATGATGAACTTCCGAGTAGCTAATCTAGAAGATTTATTAAAAGATTTAAAAAATGAAGGCGTAACAATTGTAGGGCAAATGGAATCTTATGATTATGGAAAGTTTGGTTGGATTCTTGACCCCGAAGGAAATAAAATCGAACTTTGGGAACCTATCGACAAAGCTTTTCTTTAAATTTTTATATATTAGCAAAAATCAAAATCAAAAAAACATGGAAACAACAAAACCAACAGAAGATTGGAACAACTCACAACTACCAAAACAAGAAAATAAAAAAGTCTTAGCTGGAATAATGGGTATTATATTTGGCGGTTTGGGCATTCATAAATTTGTTTTAGGTTATAATACTGAAGGAATAATAATGCTAGCTATTACAATTTGTACATGTGGATTTGGCGGTATTTTAACAGGACTTGTAGGTTTTATAGAAGGTATAATCTATCTCACAAAATCTGATGAAGAATTTTATCAAACGTATCAAGTTGGTAAAAAAGGATGGCTCTAAAAATAAAAACGGCGAGAAAATTTTCTCGCCGTTTTTCATATAATTCATTTCTAATTTCTAGAATATCTTTACTTTTTAAATATTCTTGTTTAAAATTTTCAATATTATCTAACTAAATTCAGTTAGAGTCCGCCATCACTATATTTTGTTAGAAAATAGCTGTATTATTTCAGTCAACGAATAATTATACTGTTTGCCGATTATTTTTGTTTGCAAGTCATGCAACAGCTACTTTTACCCTACCATTACATAAGTAGGTTAAGTTATGGTAGATTTGGGGCAAAAAAGGTGAAAGGAAACTTTCGCCTTTTTTATTGAAAATAGAATTAAGCTTTTTTAACTTTATTTACCTAACAATAAGACTTCGTTTACTACTACTTCGGTATAATATCTTTTTACACCTTCTTTGTCATCGTAACTTCTATGTGTTAGTTTTCCTTCAACAGCAATTTCTTTTCCTTTAGTCACAAAATTTTCAATAACCTCGGCGGTTTTTCCCCAAGCGGTAACGTTGTGCCATTGAGTATCTGTTACTTTTTCGTTTTTGTCATTATAATAGACTTCGTTTGTAGCAATGGTTAGTTTTGCTAATTTCTTTCCTCCGTCAAGGATTTTAATTTCTGGTTCGTTTCCTACGTTTCCTATTAACTGTACTTTGTTTCTTAATGCATTCATGGCGTGTAAATTTAAATTGTTATTTTTTATGTTAGTGCCGATTGTTATTTGATTTCGACAGTGCAAAGATGTGGCGAGTTTCAAAATTTATTCGGTTATCATTCGCTTACTTTCGGTTGTAATTATTTGTAACCGTTTGTAATTGGATTTTTTTATTTATATTTGATTGATTTTGAAAGGCTTTAAACGAAATATTTAAAATTAAATGATAAACATATTTAGAGGAACTTTTAGCGAAACTATCAATATCAGGAATTTATTAGAAAATATAAATATTCAAGTATTTACTGAAAATGAGAATATGGCAAATATTGAACCTTGGGCAATAAGTTCAGGAGGATTTAATCCAATAATTTTAAAGGTAAAAGCTGAAGATTTTGAAAACGGAATCTTAAATCAGGAAAACCTAAAATTTCCCATAGGACATTTTACAAAACCAGATTTAATTACAGAAAGTGATATTCAAAACTGGATGGAAACGATTGAAATGTTTCCATCAAAATTAAAAAATACGGTTTCCTATTTATCTATCGAAGAACTCAATTGGACATATCGCTCAGAGGGTTGGAAGATAAAACAAGTCATTCACCATTGTGCCGACAGTCATATGAATAGTTTTATACGATTCAAGCTGGCTCTAACCGAAGACAATCCGACCATAAAACCTTATGATGAAGCAAAATGGGCAACACTTATAGATGGAGATTGTGATGATGTTTCGGCTTCCTTGCTAATCATAGAAGGCGTTCATGCAAGATGGACAATGTTGCTAAAAAGTTTTGACACAGCGGATTTAGCCAAAAAATTTACACACCCTGAAAGTCAAAAAACATACGAACTAAAAGAAGTGATTGGTTTGTATGCCTGGCATTGTAACCATCATTTTGCGCATATAGAACAGGCATTATTATATAAAGGAAAATTTTAGAAGATGAAATATTTATGATACTTAAATCACGAACACAAATGAAGATTTCCTCATAAATATACCATATTCCAATAAAAAATAAATATTATTTACGTATGAAAAATTGTTTAGAATGTAACGAGAAAATTATAGGCCGAGAAGATAAAAAGTTTTGCAGTGACGGTTGCCGCAATGCGTATAACAACAAAATAAATAAAGATTCGACCAACTTAATGCGGAATATAAATAACAAATTACGCAAAAACTATCGCATTTTGTCCGATTTGAATCCCGAAGCGAAATCGAAAACAACTAGAACAAAATTATTAAGTAAAGGTTTCGATTTCGAGTTTTTTACCTCAATTTTGACGACAAAAACTGGAAACACCTATTATTTTTTGTACGACCAAGGTTATCGAATTCTGGAAGATGATTATTATATGTTGGTAAAAAAAGAAAACTAAATGACTCACAAAAACATATCAATATTAGGTTGTGGTTGGTTGGGCTTGCCATTGGCGACAGCGTTAGTTGCAACTGATTTTTCTGTAAAAGGTTCGACAACTTCTCAGAACAAACTTTCTGTATTGGAAGAAAATAAAATTCAGCCGTTTTTTGTCATCCTGAGCGGAGTCGAAGGATCGTTAAATGAAAACGAAATTATTGGTACTATTGATGCTTTTTTAGAAAATTCAGAAGTTTTAATTATTGATATTCCTCCAAAATTACGAGGTAATACTACAGAGAATTTTGTAGCCAAAATAAAAACATTGATTCCATTTATCGAAAAATCATCAGTAACCAAAGTGTTGTTTATAAGTTCGACTTCTGTTTATGCGGATGATAATTCGATTGTAACCGAAGAAACCACTCCGAAACCTGAAACCGAAGGCGGAAAGCAATTGTTGGAAGCTGAAAAATTATTACAAAACAATGCAACTTTTCAAACTACAATCTTGCGTTTCGGCGGATTGATTGGGGAAGACCGTCATCCTATAAAATTTCTGGCTGGTAGAGAAAATATAGAAAACCCTGACGGAGCCATAAACCTCATTCATCAAAAAGATTGTATTGGAATTATTATGAAAATTATTGAAACAAATTCGTGGAACGAAACGTTCAATGCAGTGTCGAAATTTCATCCAACACGTGAGGAATATTATACTCGAAAAGCGGTTGAATTAAATTTGACTTTACCCAAATTTAATCATAAAAAAGCCTCTTTTGGAAAGATAATTTCGAGTGATAAATCAGAAAAAATCTTAGATTATAAATATGAATATGTGTATTTATAATTATCGTACATTTGATAAATAACTCAAAATGAGACGAGCATGAAAAAAATTACTTTGCTACTAATTATACTGTTTTCAAACGTTTCAAACGCCACAATTAGATACGTTACTTCAACAGGTGGATTGGTTACTCAAGATGGCACGAGTTGGGCAACGGCTTTTCCCGGTAATTTATTACAAAGTACGATAAACGCATCTGGGGTAGGTGATGAAGTTTGGGTTGCGCAAGGAACTTATTTGACGACTGCTACTACGAATCGTACCATTTCGTTCAATATGAAAAACGGCGTAGCAATTTACGGAAGTTTTGCAGGAAGTGAAACATTGCTTTCGCAACGAATTATAAGCAACGGATTGTTAAGTATTTTAAGTGCAGAAATAGGAATTGCAGGAATAAACGACAATAGTTATCACACAATAAGTAATTTTGGATTAGACAATTCGGCTATTATTGACGGATTTATCATATCCGGAGCAAACGATAATAGAATCGCCACTACAACCGATGGTTTGGGTGGTGGAATATACAACAACGGAAGCGGAGCTGGAAATTTTTGCAATCCAACTATTCGCAATTGTGTACTTATAAACAATCAAGCGGTGTTTGGTGGCGGAATTTTCAACAATGGTTATAACGGAGGTGTTTCAACACCAATAATAAGTAATTGTGTCATAGCTTACAATAATGCGACTTCTGGCGGAGGCGCAATTGATAATTTTGGCGTTTTGGGTAATGCTAGTCCAACTATTACAAACTGCGTTATTTATGAAAACACAGCTTCTCAAAGAGCTGGTGGAATGTACTGTTGGGGAGGAAATAACGGAAATGCGAATCCTATTGTGCTTAATACTGTTTTTGCAAACAATAGAGCCTTTGATGGTGGCGCACTTATTTCAGATAGAACAAACACCACTAGTGGTAGTTCCGGGAATAGCAACCCGAGTTTTAAAAACTGCGTTTTTTGGGGAAATACAACTACTGGTGGTTTAGGACCACAATTTTATATTTTAGGAAGCGCAACAGTAAATACGACTTACACAGCTATTGATTTAACAAGTCAAAATGCACCTCATGTACTTACTGGGGCAACTACAGGCAATACAAACAGTAATCCTTCCTTTGCAAATATTGCTTTAGGATTTGGAAATGATGGTAAATGGCTAACCACTGACGACGGATTACAACTAAACAGCATATCTTCCCCTTGTTATAATACCGGTAGCAATAGTGGCGTTTCTTCAACAGATATTTTAAATTTGAATCGAATACTAGGAGCAGTTGTTGATATGGGTGCTTATGAATTTGATGTTACTTTGTCTAATAGGGCATTTATCAATGATGATTCATTTGTGGTCTATCCAAATCCTACAAAAGATAAAATACATTTTTCAGGATTGAAACAAGTGTTTGAAAAAGTATTAATTATAAATTATTTAGGAAATCAAATCAAAGAAAATGGTTTTACAAATGAACTAGATGTTAGTGATTTGCAAAATGGTATATATTTTCTAGTGTTAAAATCAGGAAATAACATTATGACTCAAAAATTTATTAAGCAATAAAAAAGACTTGTTTCCAATCTATAAATTGGAAACAAGTCTTTTTTATTGCTAAGATTATTAAATTTTATTTAGTTTTCTTAACATATTGGGTTAAAATAACAATATGTTGTCCTTCAACACGTCCTTCAATTTGGTCAGCATTATCCCAAACTAATTTAATATTATGCACAGCTGCGCCACGTTTTGCGGTAAAAGTTGCTCCTTTTACATCTAAATCTTTTATTAAAACAACAGAATCTCCGTCTTTTAGGATGTTTCCGTTTCCGTCTTTATGAACAATTTTACCTTCTTCATCTTCGCCTTCGCCAGTAGCTGCTGCCCAAACTAAGGTTTCTTCATCAAGATACATCATATCTAACAAGTCTTGAGGCCAACCTTCTGGTCGCAATCTGTTAAGCATACGCCAAGCGATAACTTGCACAGGTTTATTCTCATTCCACATACTATCGCTAAGACATCGCCAATGATTAGGATCGGTGGTTGCTGGGTTTTCTATTTGGCTTTTGCAAGTAGCGCAAACCAATGCAGAATTATCGACTGATATTGCTTCTTCTTTTGTTAGGCAGATTCTTAAATCTTCGTTAGAACCACATAATTCGCATTTTGAATCGCTTCTGTCGTATAATTTTTTCTCTATTGGAGTCATAATTAAGTTTTATTTTATGAAAAAACCACTAATTCACAGCTGTTTGAATATGTGAATTAGTGGTGGTTGTTATTTTTTAAATCTATTACAGATTAAATGAAACACCTACATTAAATGTAAATTGATTGTTGTAGTAGTCAAATCCAGATACGTTTTTGTCATATTTTGCGATTGGAATTCCAGCTTCGCCAAAAACACCAAAACCATCAGTAAAGAAGTAACGGAAACCTGTATGAGCCCCAAAATTTCTAATACCCAAATCTAGTCCAGGGTAAACATCCATTTTTTCGTCAAGACCTATAACACTTCCTAAGTTTACATTAAAACGAGCTTTTACATCAATTCTATCCATAAAAGCGGGTTTTTCTAGAGTAAGAGTTTCTAGATTAAGCACCTCATTGTTAGCAGATAATAAATAATTGGAAGAAAAACCGATAGACATATTTTCTCCAACACCATAATCTCCAGAAACAAAAATTCCAACTCCTCCACTTTGAATATTAGCTCCAACTTGAGCTTTCATATCTCCTTTTCCTTTGTATGCTTGTGCGTTTGCTATACTTGCTGATATTACAAGTATAAGTGTAATAATTTTTTTCATCTTAAATTTATTTAAACGAGTTTAATAATGGCAAATATAATAAGTTCCTTTTTAATTTCTACCTTTTTCATTAGGATATAAACGAGGTAAGGGCTCACTTTGCCAAAATTCCTTAGTATCAATATCTAGGATGGTTAGTGGTCCAGTAAAAGCGGCTCCAGTATCTATATTCCAAACAGTAGCTTTTTGTATTGGTATTGTTTCTCCAATTCTAGTTACTGGTGTATGACCAATATAAATTTCTTTATATAATGTAAATCGCTTAGGATAAGATGTACTTGTTTTTTCTATATTTTGGTTTAATGACAAAGCTGTTTCCCACAACGTTCGATCCCAATAAAAAAGTTTAGGAAAATATTCAAAAGTAACTCCATTCATATTAGTAAAACCAGCATGAATAAATAGTCTGTTTTCGGAATCGAGATAATAATTTTTTAAAGATTCTAAAAATTCAATATGCATCTGTTTTCTTTCAGAAGAAACATCGACATAAGCTAAAATCGTTGCTTTTCCACCGTGTTTGAACCACATTTCTTCATCAATGTTTTTATTCTTAAAAGTAAGCCAATCTAAAAGTAACTCATCATGATTTCCTCGAAGAAAAATGCAATTATGGGTCCTGTTTATAGCAATTAGGAAATCTAAAGTTTCTGGCGATTGACTCCAACCATCTACATAATCACCTAAAAAAATTAAAATATCATTTGTTGTGACTT
>NZ_JAYSSZ010000203.1:0-8699 GCF_043720215.1 Flavobacterium sp.
GGTCTAACGGCATCAATATATATAATACCCGCAAGAAGCAGGACAAGAAAAATGATATATATTTTGATGGTTTTGTTCACTATTTAATAGACTGTATTGTTTTTTCTAATAATATTTTTTCTTTGTTGAAAGTTTCCTCATCAATATTAAATTCGCCATACCAAGTGTAATTGTACAAGTACGAAAAATGATTGAAATCTTGTTTTAGTTTCTCAGATTTTATTTCATACAAGTAGTCAGAATTTGTTTTTTCTGGATTCCAATCGATAATATTTTGCTCAGACATTTTTTTGAGCAACCATAAATAATAATATCTTATGGCTAGTCTTTTATCGCCTGTTTTTATGGTTTCTTTTATTAATTTTTCGAAATCAATGTGTTTTAAATTACGTTCAATATCTTCGTGAGAAATCACTTTTTTTGTGGTCGATTTCCCGAAAATCCATTGTCCTTCTTTATTTAAAATCAGTTTTGCAATAATATATATCACATAAACTATGATAAGTATCGCGATAGTTTTTAAAGTAATATTTACAGCATTTGAAGAAACGCCATCGGATAGACCAAATAATTTTCTGAACCAATATGCCAACCATTCTTTAAACCTGTCCCAAATTCCTTTTTCGGCAACTTTTACTTCATATTGAAATTCATCTGATTGGTATTTTGTTTTAAACTTCAAATCGAATTTTTGAAGCACAATATCAGTATCATCAATTTTATTATCCTTCGGATTGTATACAATAGAATCCTTATTGGCTAGAGCCAAAGAATCCTGCGCACTTATAGAAATGCTGAAGAATACTAAAAAAAGGATGAGTAATTTATTCACTGTCAGTTCCTATAAGGTCTATAGCGTTTGTTGAGGTATTGCCTTCAGCGTTTTCAATATGGCTATAATAAATCATACCTTGATTAATTAAAATTAAATTATTCAAGATGAAACTAACGATTGTAGAGATCACCATAATTATTGACATCATTACCGAAATTGCTGAAAATTTATCTCCAGTTCCAGAATTTGGATCTGAAATAGTCGAAAACATACTAGCCATTCCAAAAATATAAGGAATCATAGTAAAAATGGTATTTACAATTTGAATGATAATATACATAATTGCAGTTGTACCAACTATTGGCCAAAATTGTTGTTTTATGGTGTCAAATCCATCACCAATAGCGCTAAAAAAACCTTGGTCGGAATTCATATAATAATAAAAACTTAAATGTATCCAACTCATTATTGCGGGAAGCATGATAAAAATTAATGGAATTCCAATTATTATAAAACAGAGCAAAACTAATACTACAAATACAATGGTTAGTATTGGAAAAATGATAAAAATAGATCCGATAGCAAATTTTAGAATTTTAGCAATTTTGGTTCTTAATTTGTTTAAAATGTCTTTTGTAGTAAAGTCGGTTCCTTTGTGTTGGTCATATAAATCCAGATAAACGATAGGAAAGGCAAACTGAATTATCGACATAATTAGGATTAATATGACAGCAAAAGACACCACAGCAATCATTAGTCCAATATTGTTGTCAAAATAATTTCCAAAAGTATCTTGAGGAGCATTTATTCCGCCTGACATAGATGATGAAATAAAATCAAAATAAACTTTAGTAAAAAAATAAATAAACACAGTAACTAGTAGCAAAAAACCACCATTGATGGTGAAATAATTTTTGAAATAATGCTTTCCTAATATTTTAAAAAACTGGAAAGTATCGTTTATGTAATCATTAAAATTTCTTTCTTTAAATAATTGAAACATTTTTTTTAATTTTTTTATTAATAATAAATGGGTAAATAAGATAATAAAATGAGATTATAGATAGTGTTGAAAGTATAATAAACACACTTAACCAATGTGGCATATCAATAGAATATCTGGTGATAAAACCTTCTAGAAAGCCTGCGGCAATGAAAAAAGGATAAGCACTTAGATATATTTTCAAACTGTCTTTAAAACCTGTTTTAAATGAGTTTAATCTAGAAAAAGTTTTAGGAAATAGGATAGAAGCTCCTAGAATAAAACCAGCTGACGCATGAATAACAATTGCAAATATTTCGAACGCTCCATGTATCCATATTCCTCGAACGCTTTCCCAAAAAACATTTTCGTTATAAAAAAAATATTGAAAAGAACCGAGCATTATGCCAGTTTTTAATAATTCGATAAATGTTCCAATCCCCAAAAAGATTCCATAAATGAAACAGAGTGTTCCGTAATATAAATTGTTCAAAGTTATACCAATAAAACTTCCCCAATTACTTCCCGATTTATAAACAGCAACAGGATTTCCATCTTTTATATTCTCTAAAGTCATGTTTACATAATCATCGCCAAGAATTAATCTTACAAAGTCTGAATCGTACTTTGCAGATATAACGCCAATAGCAACACAACAAAAAAACAATGTGAATGCATATAGCAAATAGCGACGATATTGGTAAACTAATAATGGAATTTCAATCTTAAAAAAAGATAAAAGCCTATTTTTTTCGACTCTTTTGGTCTTATAAATCTTCTGATAAATTTGTGAAGCAAGATGATTTAAATAGACAACTGTCTTGCTTTTAGGATAATAAGTCTGAGCGTATGATAAATCGTTAATTAAATGAATATACAAACTAGCAATTTCATCTGGATTTTTTTTAGATTTACCAAAAATTGCTTGCTCGAAATCAAGCCATTTTTCTTTATTTTGTTTTATAAACGCAACTTCTCTCATCGAATGCTAAAGTAAAAAAATATGTCTGAATTAACCATAAATACTACACAAAATGTTAATATTAATTTTACAGCCGCTTCGGTTGGAGAAAGAATAGGAGCCTATTTTATCGATCTTCTCATAAAAGGGGCATATTTAATAGTTGTCGGTTTTGTGTTTTTTTATTTGTTTAATCTTGATAAAATAATGGACAGTATGGATGACTGGTCCAGAATTGCTATCATGATGTTATTGTTTTTACCATTTGCTTTTTACTCGATTGTTCTGGAAAGTATTTTTGAAGGACAAACTTTAGGAAAAAGACTCTTAAAGATAAAAGTGGTAAAAATTGATGGTTACCAAGCGTCTTTTGGAGAATATTTAATGCGCTGGTTGTTTAGAATTATCGATATTAATACAAGTAGCGGAATTATAGGTTTAGTGACTATGATAGTTTCCGAAAAATCGCAACGATTAGGAGATATGGTGGCTGGAACTGCTGTTATAACATTAAAAAATGATATTACCATAAATAGTACTATTATTGAGGATATTGGAAACGAATATGTACCAACTTATCCACTTGTTATTAAGCTTTCTGATAATGATGCTAGGATTATCAAAGAGACTTTTCAGGCTTCGTTAGCTAAAGATGATTATGAAATGATTAACAAGCTAAAGGATAAAATTGAATCCGTTACTGGAATCAAAAATCAATCAGGAAACAATAGAGATTTTATTAGAACAATATTAAAAGATTATAATTTTTATACTCAAAACATGTAGTTTTACCTATTTAAATATACCCAACCTACAAATGGTTTTGGATATTTTGGATCGTTTAGTTCTAAAACATAATAATAAGTAGATTGAGGTAATTCGCCTTTCGAAACTATATTTTTCTGATTCGAAAAACCGTTCCAATCACCAATATTATTGTCGCCTTCCCAAATTAATTTTCCCCATCGGTTGTAAATTAATAATCTAAAATTAGGAAAGCCTCTTAAATTTTTAATGATAAAAAAATCATTTATTCCGTCTCCGTTTGGCGAAAAATAGTTGTATATTATTGGAATACAGGGTTCTGTTATAAGTAAAAATTCAGTTATCGAGAAACAATGCTCATTTTCAATTCTAATATAAATAGTCTTCGGCGTAGTTAGAGCTGTGTAATTTGAGGTGTTTAGTATAGGATTTGTATTGGCATTTGCATCTGAATCGGTCTCGAAAAACGAAACAATATCTAATGCATTTTTCTTAACTAGTTGCTCATAAGTAGAAAAGTTAAAAACGCCTTTTTCATTTTCATTTGCACAGACCGTCAAATTTTGTAAGGCATTAAATTCAGGTGAAAGCCAAAGTGTTGTGTTCAGAATAAAGTTGTTATTGTTTTCATTGGTTTCTGTAACACTTGCAATTCCATTATTATCATCGACAATAAATTTTAAATCAAAAGTTGAAGGAATTGTGTTAGGGATAGTAACAGTAATTTGATAATTCTGACTTCCATCTATAGGAATATCTGCTGTTGTTTGAGCAGTTCCAACAGCTTGATTATTGGCATAAACTGTAATAAAAGTTCCAGATGGAAGAAAATTTGTGCTGTTTAAATTACTAACAGTATAATCGATAATTAAAGTCCGAGTATTGCAAGATTGAATGATATTGTCTATTCTGACTGTTGCATCAGGAAGTTGACTATTTAATTTTGTAATAATCGAGTTTATCATCACAAAATCTTGTCCTGATGTAAGCTGAATAGTGGCACTGGTGTCTCCTATATTTATATTGTTTTGAATGTTGTATATGTCTAGATCCATATTGTATAAAGACGTAGATCCTGTAATACTATTTGTTCCGTTAAACGCATTGTTTGCTGGATTTAATGGAGGGTTACTTATTAAGTTTCCATTAATACGGAGTGATTCATTTACAGCAATTCCTCGGTCTCCTTCCCAAGCAAGAAAGCCGATTTTTGCATCTACATTATCAATAACATTTAGACTGTTAAGTGTAATGTTTATGGACGTTGGTACAAATTGTAAACCATCATATACATTGAGTTGATTTAGCGGAAGTGAATTATTTTTATATACAATTGTTATTGCCCAACCGCCAAAATTTGTAGCATTACCACAATAATTTGCAATAACACTGGTTAAATCTAAATCAGAAAGGGTATAAGTGCCATTTCCTGTTGTTTGTACTTGTGAAGTAATATCTGCAAAAGCGCTAAAAAAATCTAAACCAGATGAAGTCTGAACAATATGAAATTGTCTTGAGGCAGTAATGTCGATACCATTCAGTTTGACATTAAAATCCCCAGTTCCCGATCCAGCCCAATACAGATAGGCAGCTTGAACAGTATCTCCGCTGTTTAAATTTAAAATGTCTGATGAGCTTGTGGTAATTGTACAAGGAGCGCCAGTACCATTTTCGGCAGTATTTAGTGTGTTTCCTATAAATGTAAAATCGTAGCGTCCGTTAAACTGGTTGTAAAGCGTAATGTCTTGGGACCAAGTTTTGTTAAGTCCAATTATTAAAAATAAGAGTAAAAAAAGTAGTTTTTTTATCATTAAAAATGAAATGCTTTTTTAAAGATACTATTTTTAGTATTCTATATTAAATTAATTTTAAATTATGTGATTTTTTAGTCTTTAAAAATTTTACCTGTGTAGGTTTAGGGTTATTCTTTCTCGAGGATTGTTTTTAGATTATTTAATCCCGTTTGCAATTCTTTACCTAACATTTCATCCATGTTCATCGTTACAAGCATCAAATTCATAGGGTATGGCATAGCTCCTTTGAAACCCCATTTTACTTTAGTCTGTGTTTCAGAGACTGCTTCGGTAGTCATATAGGCATTGTCAGTTGCTTCAAAAGGAACTTTAAAACGTAACTCTAAATCTAAACGTTCGCCTTCTGTAATTTTTTTAATTTCTTGCTCACCAGTACCTATTTCTTTGTTTGTACTTTCCCAACCAGCAATAAAACCAACTGTTCCATCTGTTCCAGAATGTGTTTTTTTCATGGCAGGATCTTTCTGATTCCAAGTGCTATAATTGTCTTGGTTTTTAAGATATTTCACATAATTAAAAACACTGTCTTTAGGCTGATTAATCGTAATTTCTCTTTCAACAGCGTAATTTTTAGGTAGAAAGAAGGCTACGATTAATGCGGTGGCAATTAATAGTACAATTGCTAAAAGAATTTTTTTAATAATTTTCATAATTGATTTAGTTTAGTATTAATTTTATTTTTTAGTTTTCATTGTTGATTCATAGCAATTAATCCAATCTTCAACGGTGACTTTTTGCATTAATTGGGCAATTAAATCATACGGAATGTCATCAGGTTTTTTAAACCGAATACACCCTTTTCCCATGTCCAATTTATATTTACAATGTTTAGGATATTCTGCAGTAAACCATTCTAAAAGTTTCGCATTCCCATAAACTCCCATGTGATACAAGGCAATAAAATTTTTTTGGGAAGCAATATTTGCAAATGGTAAAGGCAATTTTGGGGTGCAATGGTAACCATCAGGATAGATAGTATGTGGTACAACATATCCAATCATTCCGTAGCTCATACATTCTTGAAAACCTTTGGGTATGTTTTCTACAATGGTATTTCTAAGTTTTGTAAAAGCTAATTTTCTTTCTTCAGGAATTTCTGTTAAATATTCGGCTATATTGTTGGCTTTTGATTGCATTTTATGAATTGTTTACTATAAAGATATAAAAAAATATAAATTCATTATTTTGAATCAGTTATTTTTTAATAAACTTATAATAATATTCTGAATACTTTATGAGTGAATATTGTAATACTCGTTTAATTTAACGCAAACGGAGCACTTAATCTAAAAGCTGGTACAATTACTTTGAAATCTTTAGTTGAGGTAAAATTTATCATCTGGAAGTAACCTTTCATAGTACCAAACGGTGCACAAAGTAAACAGCCTGAACTGTATGTATGGGTTTCGCCAGGTTTGAGAACAGGTTTTTTGCCTATTACACCTTCACCATCTACAATTTCAACATGATTTAGCGCATCGTATATTTCCCAGTGACGTGTGGTGAGTTGGACAGAGTCTTTACTGTGGTTTTCAATTGTAATATGGTAGCTGAAAGCAAAATGCATTTTATGGTTTTTGAAGTATGTCCCTTCAAAAGTTGTTAGTACCGAGATTTTTATACCTCTTGTTATTTGCGTTACCATAATTCTTTAATTCTGCTTATACAAAGTTAGAAATTTTATAAATGCAAAAGTGTTATTATAGTATTAATTTTTAATTTCTAATATTAATAGAATTTGCATCACCTTTACCAATCACTCGGTCGTATCTTTCTCCGTTTTGACGATAATAAACGATTGCAGTGTATTGGTTTTCGGTTTCGTAAAAATTACCATCAATGGCCTCTTTGTTATTGATGTTTTCTTTTGAATCTAGTAAAGTATAATTGTAATTTGTAAAACCTTGTTTGATTAAAATTGCTTTTTCAAAAACACCTCTTTCAGCATTATAATCCATTTTGTTTTCGGCAGAAAGAATATAATTGTTAAACATTCCTGTTACATAAATACTGGTTTTTGCATTTGTTTCAGTTGCAAAAAGTGTGAAATAAACCCAAGCATAATCCGCTTCTACATCATTGTTTTGCGCCATTAGATTTCGAATTTTAAAATTTCCATTTACATCTGGAAAAAAAGTATAGGATTTGTTTTTTCGAGAACTATCTGTATATAAATGAGAATTATATAAGCCACTATTTGAGTCAATTTTTGCAATACTGTTTGATGCCGCTCGAATTTCTTTGTTGTCAAAATATAAATATTCGTTTCCTGCAAAAAACTGCGTTTCTGTATCGTATCTAAAAATTAAATCGTTGCCAATCGTGTATTGCGGTTTTACATTGACAATAGCATTTTCCCATTTTGCGTTTTGAAATAAAATAACTTTTATGTTTTGAACTGGGTTTTGAAACAAAATTTCTTTTGAAGTAATACTGAATTCGATGTTGTGTTTGTATTTATTATCGGCAACATTTCGGGCTCTTTTTACTTGCATAGGTACATCGACAAGCTCTTCGTAAACAATAAATTTTTTAGTAAAAACAAGTTCTTTAGCACTATTGAATACAGAAACTAAATAATTACCGCTTTTTGTTATTTGGTTGTAATTGTTAGGGAAATTGAGCCTATAATGGGAATAAATTTGCAGTGTGTTGAACGAGTTTTCGTAATCTTGGATACGCTGATTGTCGGTTCCGTTTAGATACTCATTTCTTGATAATTCTGATGGTGTCCAGTTGTAATTGTAGTGTGAGATGATATAAGTATAATCTTCTTCAGTACCAAACAAATCATCGAAACTCAACTGAAATTGTTCACCCAATCTAAAAACAGGAGTTACATTGTTTGTGTTTTGTGTGAAAGTAACCGTTTTTATATTAAAAGGAGGAACTGTTTCTGAAATGGCTTGACCAATAACAGAATTCGTAAAAAACAGTGTTACAAAAAAGAAAAATACTCTTTTTATCATGATTTTAATTTCAATGGAAGTAAATATATGATTTTTAGAACGAATATTGTGCCAGTTTATTATTTTTTGAAACAAATAGGGATGATTTCTCCTTTTGCTAAACAATATTTTTCGACTAATTCGGTAGAAATGTTGTTTGTATAATCTTCTTCAATAACTGTAAAGCCAATACTTCTTAATTTGTCAAAATAATCTCTTCCATATATACGAACGTGGTCGTATTGTCCAAATATTTTTGCTCTTTCTTTTTGATCTACTATTGAATCGTCCGAAAAAGTGGTTGCTCGAGATAAATCCTGCGGAATTTGAAGAATTGCCATTCCGTTAGGTTTCAAAACTCGAAATAATTCTTGCATGGCTTTTGTGTCATCAGGAATATGCTCTAGAACATGATTACACAAAATAATATCATATTGATTATCTTCAAAAGGCA
>NZ_JAYSSZ010000204.1:0-8661 GCF_043720215.1 Flavobacterium sp.
CGATTAATCCGTCCGTTACTATTCATCTGTTTTATTTTTGCCTTTTCTATATGATTGTTACCAGTACTTTCTGCGCCAGAAAATGGGCATTTACCTTCGTTTGAGTTATTTTCCATTTTTTTTTTGATATTTTGATTTTAGACTTATAACAAATTTACAATAAGTAATCATAATTTTGATTAAATTCATATAGACAAATACTATTTACAAATAAGAAAATATAATTACAAACTATCGTAAATAATGTTCATTGTGCACTACTTTTGCGTCAAATTAAAATAATATTTAAACCAAATAATTATGTCATTAGTAGGTAAAAAATTTCCAAGTATTGCAGTAGATGCTATTTCTGAAATGGGAGACAATTTAAAAATCAACATTTTTGAAGAAGCTACAAAAAACAACAAAAAAGTATTATTGTTTTGGTATCCAAAAGATTTCACTTTCGTTTGTCCAACAGAGTTACACGCTTTTCAAGCTGCTTTGCCAGAATTTAATAAAAGAAATACAATTGTAATAGGTGCTTCTTGTGATACAAACGAAGTACATTTCGCATGGTTAAACACACCGAAAAATAACGGAGGAATAGAAGGAGTAACATATCCTATTCTTGCAGATACAAACCGTAATTTATCTAACATTTTAGGAATTTTAGATATAGATTCTACAAGTTATAGCGAAGAAACAGATTCAATTATTGTTGAAGGGTCTAATGTAACTTTTAGAGCAACTTACTTAATTGACGAAACTGGAAAAATCTTCCACGAAAGTGTAAACGATATGCCACTTGGTAGAAACGTAAACGAATATTTACGAATGGTTGATGCATATACACATATTCAAGAAAAAGGAGAAGTTTGTCCAGCAAACTGGGAAGCTGGTAAAGAAGCAATGAATGCCGATAGAAATAGTACTGCATCTTACTTATCGATGAACTAATAAATAACTTCAATATCAAAAGTCAATATTAATAGCAATTTAAGTAATATTCATTGGCATTGATTTTTGATATTGTTATTGAAATTTAAAAATATGTTAATAGAATTAACCGAAGATACATTACAAGACATTGTGTCAAGTAACGATAAAGTAGTGGTTCAATTTTCTGCTTCTTGGTGTGGAAATTGTAGAATTATGAAGCCGAAATTTAAGAAATTAGCATCTGAAAATGAGAATATTTCATTCGTTCTTGTTGATGCTGAAAATTCTCCCGAATCAAGAAAACTTGCAAATGTTAGTAATTTGCCAACTTTTGCCACTTTTGTAAACGGAAAATTAGTAAACGAAACCCAAACAAATAAAGCAGACGTTTTATATGAATTAGTTAACGAAATAATTTAATTATGAAGTTACCTATTATAAAACATCTAACTCAATTTATTGATGAAAATGATTCAGATTATCTAGTTGAAACCATTGAAGTTTTAGAATCATTAACTGAAGTTTCATCTCTAAAAGATGAAGAGCTAGACGTTATAGGAGAGTTAATCTCTAATATGTACGGAGCTCTTGAAGTTCATAAAATGGTCAAAGGCGGAAAAGATAAAAAAGAAGCCTTTAATGATTTTATGAAGCGAGTTCTTGGTTCTATAGACAAATAAAAAAAAATGCTTCCATTTAGGAAGCATTTTTTTTATGCAGTAAATACGCTTTTATAATTATTCCAATATCTATAAATCAAAAATAAATTGCCTAAAAAAAGAAAGAGACCAATAGGTAAATTTTCTGGTGACATATATAGATTAATTAATAAAATATTTAGAGTAACTGGTAATATTACAACATTTGCTAGCGTAACATATTTGCCAGATATATAGGAAATTCCGCAAAGTAATTCAAGAGCTTTTGCTAACGGCATTAAGTAAGTTGAAGCTATTAAACCTACATTAAATGCTTTAAAAGCTCCTGTTGTTTCGGGTTCTGGAGCAAGTTTTAAGAAAAACATTGCCGAAGCAAAAATTAATAATGCTCCCATTAATACTCTTATAATAATTGTAGCTATTTTCATAAGATTTTTATTTTTAGGTTATTATCAAAGTTACTAAAAAAAACCTTACAAAATAATTAAAAACCTAAAAATTAGATAGTTAATTAGATATGTGTTTTTCAATCTTATATATCATTAATAATCAAAAATCAATTCATCCTTAGATTTCTACAATTCAGTAACTATAAATTTTATATTTATATGTTTTGATGCAGTTTTGTATCATCAAAATAAATAGTATGAAACCAATATTTTACTTCGCAATCTTATTATTATCAATTACTTCATTTTCTCAAGCAACTATTTCTGGAAAAGTACTTGATAAGAAGAATCTTCCTATTCCAGCTGCCAATATTTTTATTGAAGGTACTTATGATGGAGCAACTAGTAACGAAAACGGAGAATTTAGTTTTGCAACAACAACTGAAGAAAATCAAGTTTTAGTAGTAAGTTTTTTAGCTTATGAAACATCAAAAATAAACTTTCAACCCAATAATTTTCAAAATCAAATTATCATACTCAAAGAAAATGTAAATACACTCGACGCAGTTGTAATTACAGCAGGAACTCTAGATTCTGGAGATAAAGCGCGAGTTTCGGTTCTAAAGCCATTAGACATTGTTACTACTGCAGGTTCTGCGGGGAATATTATTGCGGCTTTACAAACTTTGCCAGGAACCAATAATGTTGGTGAGGATGGAAGACTTTTTGTGCGAGGTGGTGAAGCAGACGAAACTCAAACTTTTGTAGATGGTATTCGTGTGGCACAACCGTATGGAGCAACTACAAATAATTTGCCAACTCGTGGACGGTTTTCTCCTTTTTTGTTTAGCGGTATTTCGTTTTCAACTGGAGGTTATTCTGCCGAATATGGAGAAGCTTTATCGAGTGTTTTGTTATTAAATACCGAAGATGAACCTGATCAAAATAAAACAAATTTGGCATTTATGACTGTTGGTTTAGGAATTGGAAACACACAAAAATGGACAAAAAGTTCCTTAAGTATAAATGCTAGTTATATAAACTTAGCTCCATATCAAGCTGTTATTAAGCAAAATGTAGAGTGGAATAAGCCTTTTCAGTCTTTGTCTGGGGAATCTATTTATAGATATAAGTTTACTAACGGAACTTTTAAATTATATGCTGCATTTGATGCTTCTAAATTTGATATAAATCAGGAAAACATAAACTATGTAGATAAAATCCGTGTGAATTTAAACAATAATAATTTTTATTTAAACTCTTCTTACAAAGGGAAATTTGGCGCAAACTGGCAAATAACAACCGGTTTGAGTTATGGTTTGAGCCAAAACAAAATAAAACTAATATTGGATGACGTCAAAAATGATGAAAACTCATTTCATTATAAATTAAAATTTAAAAAATCTATTTCTGATAGAGTAAAGTTATCTTTTGGAGCAGATTATTTTATTACTGATTTTAATGAAGATTTTACACCAAATACTGCTGCAACTTTATCTATTGAATATATAAATTCAATAGCTGCAGTTTTTACAGAAGCTGAATTGTTTTTTTCTAAGAAATTTGCTGCTAAAATTGGTTTAAGAGCCTCAAATAATAATTTGCTTAAAGAAAACACACTTTCTCCAAGAATTTCTATTGCGTATAAAATTGCAAAAAACAGTCAATTTGCATTTGCTTATGGCGATTTTACACAAACTCCAAATGCACAATATATAAAGTTTTCTAAAAATAATTTGTTCCAAAGTGAGAAAGCATCACATTATATTCTGAATTTTCAATACAATAAAGAAGGTCAAACTTTTAGAGCCGAAACATATTATAAAGATTATAGTAATTTAGTAAAATATGATACACCAACTGCTCAATATAATTCATCTTTTAGTAACAATGGATTTGGTTATTCAAAAGGATTAGATTTGTTTTGGAGAGATGGAAAATCGATAAAAAATATAGAATATTGGGCTTCCTATTCTTATATAAATACCCAAAGAGATTACAAAAACTTCTCAACAAGTGTTACACCTAGTTTTGTTGCGGATCATACTTTGTCATTGGTTACAAAATACTGGATTGATGATTGGAAATCACAATTAGGTCTAACAAACTCTTTTAGCTCGGGACGACCTTATAATAATCCCAACGAGACTCAATTTATGAACGGAAAAACTAAATCTTACAATAGTTTAAGTTTTAGCTGGGCTTATCTGCTAACTACTCAAAAGATTTTATATTTATCGGTTTCAAATGTGCTGGGTACAAAAAATGTTTATGGATATGATTATAAAAATACGCCAGAAAGTAACGGAATTTTTAATCGAAAAGAAATAACACCAACTGCTGATCGCTTCTTTTTTGTAGGTTTCTTCTGGACTATTAGTCAAGATAAAAAAGACAATCAGTTGAAGGATTTGTAAAAGAAGTATCAATTTTACAATTCATCATGAAAAAACAACAGTTCAGTCAAAATCAATTTTAAAACAATAATAACCAGCATAAATTTACATCAGAATTAAAAACAACATCAAATTAAAACAATTTAAAAAGTAGAAATTATGACAAAATTATTTATCGCAATTGCATTATTTGTAACAAGTTTAGTATGTGCACAAGGACAATTTGAGCAAGGAATGGGCAAAGCTTTTCAGTTATGGGAAGAAGGAAAAAATGGTGAAGCATCAGATATGTTTGAGCGTATTGCATCGGCAGAAAAGACAAGTTGGTTGCCTAATTACTATGTGGCATTAGTAAATACAACCGAAGCATTTAATCCAGCAAATAAAGATAAAGTAACCGTTTTATTAGATAAAGCTAACGCCGCTTTAGATATAGAATTAGCTAAAAATCCAAACAATGCCGAACTTTTAGTAGTACAAGCCATGGCAAAAACAGCTTTGTTAGTTTCTAACCCAATGGCTTACGGAATGACACTTTCTCCAAAAATTGCAGAAATTTATATGCACGCAAGTATGTTAGCTCCAGAAAATCCCAGAGTTGTTTTGTGTAAAGCAGATTTTGAAATTGGTGGAGCAAAATGGACTGGTGCCGATGTAAAACAATTATGCGGACAAGTAGGAAAATCAATCGATTTATTTGCTAAATTTAAGCCTGAAACACCTTTTTCTCCAAAATGGGGATTAGATAGAGCTACAGAAGTTTTGAAGGGTTGTAAATAACACATAAAAAAAGATGACGAGCAATAAACATATTAGACAACTTCCAAGAGCTTTTGCAATAGGTTTTACCATTTTCTGTATTATTATTTTAATTGATTTTTTAAACGGAAATAAAGTTGCCTTTAACGAAAAAATGGTATCAACGCTTTTATATACTTTGCTTTACAGTATTTCGTTATATTTTGGCAATGCATATTTATTCACCTTTTTAGATAAGTTTTTTAAAGAAGAAGGCTTTTCCAAAAGAAGAATATTGATAGGTTTTGTTTCATCATTTTTTTTATCCTTATTTGTCATTTTTCTTTTACGAATTTTTGAAAATGTTGTTATTGAAGGCAAAACTTTAAGTGAATTTTTGAAAAATGAAAAATCTTCAAACTATATTATCTCAACCATTTTTACATTCATTATTTTATTGATTGTTCATTTTATTTATTTGTACAAATGGTATCAAGAAAACAAATTAAAAGAACAAAAAATTATTGCTGGAACAGCAAACGCAAAGTTCGAGAGCTTAAAAAATCAAATAGATCCTCATTTTTTGTTTAATAGCCTAAATGTTTTGAGTTCTTTGATAGAAGAAAACCCAGAAAATGCGCAACGATTTACGACCTCATTATCTAAAGTTTATCGATATGTTTTAGAACAAAAAGACAAAGAACTTGTTTCGATAGATGAAGAACTTGCATTTGCCAAAACCTATATGAATTTGCTCAAAATGCGCTTCGAAAATAGTTTGACATACGTATTACCAACAGATAATATTAATCCAGACGCTAAAGTTGTTCCGTTATCGTTGCAATTATTATTAGAAAACACCGTAAAACATAACGTAGTTTCGGAACAAAAACCATTGCATATTAAGATTTTTATTGAAGGTGATTATTTAATTATTCAAAATAATTTTCAGAAGAAAGAAGTTTTGCAAGATAGGAGAGGAGTTGGCTTGCAAAATATTATTAATCGATATGGAATTATATCTAATAGAAAAGTGCTAATAGAACAAAATGAAAACTCATTTAGCGTAAAAATACCAATATTAACAAAACAAATCTCAGTTATGGAAACTATAAATGTAGAAAATAAAAACATGTCTTATGTGAGAGCAAAAGAACGTGTAGAAAAATTGAAAGGATTTTATGGTAACTTATTATCTTACTGCTGTGTCATTCCAATATTAATTTTTGTAAACTTAAATACAAGCTCTGGTTTTCAGTGGTTTTGGTTTCCTATGTTAGGTTGGGGAATGGGTGTTACATTTCATGCTTTTGAAACATTTGGATATGGAAAAACATGGGAAGAAAAGAAAATAAGAGAAATCTTAAATAAAAAAAATAAAACTCAAAAATGGAATTAATCATGGAAAATATAAATAAATCAGAATTTGTAGATTATATTAATGCTAAAAAAAGAGTTGAAGGCATAAAAGGGTTTTATTCACATTTAATATATTATATAATAATCAATTGCATAATTATAGTAATTAAAACTCAAAATATAGACGAAGGAGAAACCCTATGGCATGCTTTTTATGTTCCTTTTTTCTGGGGAATTGGCTTATTTTTTCATGCGATGAAAATCTTTAATTTGATTCCATTTTTGGGAAAAGCATGGGAAGAAAAAAAAATACAAGAAATTTTAGAAAATAAAAATAAATCAATTAATTAATGGCAATAATGAGTTTAAATAAGTAATTGTAAGAAAAAACATGGAAACAAATCAATATAAAATAGAAAAATATATTGCCGCAAAAAAGCAAGTCGATGAAATAAAAGGATTTTATGAGAATTTAATTTCCTTCATATTAGTAAATATTGTACTTTTAGTTATTAATTTGATTACTTCTCCAGAATATTTATGGTTCTTATGGTCATTTTTTGGTTGGGGAATAGGAATAGCTTTTCATGCAATGAAGGTTTTTAATTATATACCTTTTCTGGGTAAAAATTGGGAACAAAGAAAAATTGCAGAATATATGCAACAAGAAAACACCAAAAAACACTAACGATGGAAAACAAAGAATTAGAAGAAATACGCTACAAAGATGCTTTGAAACGTGTAAAAAAAATCAAAGGATTCTACACACATTTAACAGTTTATGTGATTATAAATATCATGATTGTTATTATAAATATTCAAAATTTAGAAATTGGAGAGAGTTACTTTAAGAAAGAAAATTTCTTTACTGCATTTTTTTGGGGAATAGGTTTAGTTGCGCATGCATTGTCTGTTTTTGGTAAGAATTTATTTTTTGGATCAGAATGGGAAGAAAAGAAAATTCAAGAACTTATAGAAAAAGACGAAAAAGAAAAATGGGAATAAAATAGTTGCAAAGGATCTAAGATACAAAGGTTCAAAGTTGCAACTGTTTCAAATATAAGTTTAAAGACTGAACTTATATTCTCATAAATTTTGTACTCAGAACCTCAGAACCTTAGCTACTTTGAACCTCGGAAAAATGACAACAATAATAATAGAAGACGAAAAACCAGCCGCAAGATTATTGCAAAGAAAACTTGATAAACTTAATATTCCGATAGGAGTGATGCTACATTCAGTTGAAGAAGCAATATCTTGGTTCTCAGCAAACAAACACCCAGATTTAATATTTCTAGATATTCAATTATCTGATGGATTATCGTTCGAGATTTTTGAACACTTTGTCAAAGCTAAATCTGAAATAAAAAGTGCTGTAATTTTTACAACAGCATATGATGAATATGCCTTGAGAGCTTTTAAATTAAACTCGATCGATTATCTTTTGAAACCCATAGATGAAGATGATTTGGAAATTGCAGTTTCAAAATTTAAAGCACGTTTACCAAAACAAGAATCATTAAAGTTAGATTTTGAAGAAATAAAAAAAATGCTAACTAATCCGTTTGATAAGAATTATAAAACACGATTTACAGTAAAAATTGGGCAACATCTCAAAGTAATTACAACAGATGAAATTGAATGTTTTTATAGCGAAAACAAGGGAACATATATTCACACATTAGACAATCGAGATTATCTAATAGATAGCACATTAGAAGTTTTAGAACAAGAATTAGATTTAAAAAATTTCTTTCGTGTTAGTCGGAAATTTATCATTCCTCTCAAGTCAATCAAAGAAATTGTATTGTATTCTAACTCAAGATTAAAAGTTGTTTTGCCAACTTATAAAGCAGAGGAAGTAATAGTAAGCCGAGAAAAAGTACAAGATTTTAAAACTTGGATAGGATAAAATAAAACTAAAGTACTTAATCATATAAACAATTATAACTATATGAATTTAAATCAATTGTGATTTTAGTATAGATTATTTCTATTGCTATTTTTTGTTTCCAAAAATAAATAAAACTGAACTCCAAAAAGAAGTGAAGCAATTACTAAATGTATAGGTTGACTACCAAAAGGAAAATCTAAATAATACATCGCTATTCCAGATAAAATTTCTATTCCAAGAAGAAATATAACCCAATTTATTTTACGAAAACCTAGATTTAATTTCCTGTTTCTTAAAAATAAAAA
>NZ_JAYSSZ010000205.1:0-3160 GCF_043720215.1 Flavobacterium sp.
CAAACAAAAAATCAAATGGATACTAATTATGTCTTTTTTGACACTTCTTATCTCTAATATCTTCTTTTTAGAAGAAATAAGCAGTCACAGTTTTATACTTAATGGAAGAGATTTTACACTTTTGAGTATGTTTTTTATAACTGGATCTCTATTAGCCTCAATCAAAATTGAAGCTATGAATTATTCTAACTTAATGATTTTATTATGCGTTTTAGTTCTTACAATTTCGATAAAATATGATTTATATATTTATACACAATTCATATTTTTACCCTTATTAATTATACTTTTTGCTACAAAATCGACACCGATATTAAATAATATTGGAGAGAAATTCGGAGATTTATCATATGGAATTTACATATTTGGCTTTCCAATTGGTCAGACTTTAATACACTTTTTTAAGTTAAATCACATCCAACTTATATTTTATACAATTATTATTTCAGGTCTATTTGCCTATTTTTCTTGGCATTATATTGAAGTAAAAGCATTAAAATTAAAGAGTATAAATCCGTTAGATTTTATTCGAATTTACATTCAAAAACTAACTTAGATTACTATTAAAATTTAATTTTTTACTTCAAAAAATTATCAATATTCACATCCCATTTTGAGTTCGGATTGTAAAATAATTGTCCGCTTTTCACTTCTAAAGGACAATCGAAATTGTTCGTGAAAAGACCTCCAGTCCCTAAGCCTTGAGGCATTATATTTTGCTTCAAAAAAGTAAATTGCGCAATTGCATTTAGACCAATATTTGACTCTAACGCTGATGTAATCCACCAACCGATATTGTGTTTTTTGGCTAACAAAATCCACTCATTTGTCCCTCGAAAACCACCGATAAAACTAGGTTTCAAAATGATATATTTCGGCATGATTTTGAGTAATAAATCTTCTTTTTCATGATATGAAAACACTCCAATAAGCTCTTCGTCGAGCGCAATGTCAATTTTACTGTTTTTACATAGCTCTGACATACTGTCAGTATGATTTTTTTGTATCGGTTGCTCTATACTATGCAATTGATAACCAGCTATTTTATTCAATTTATTTAAAGCTTCAATTTCACTAAAAGCACCGTTAGCATCTACTCTAATTTCTATTTGATCTGGAGTGAAATTTTGACGAATATAGTACAATAATTCTAGTTCTTTATCAAAATCTATAGCACCTATTTTAAGTTTTATACATTTGAAACCTTGTACTATTTTCTCCTCGATTTGACGCTTCATATCTTGTGCCTCACCCATCCAAATTAAACCATTAATCGAAATGCTTTTTTTGCCAGAAGTAAAGTCTGAGGGAAACAACAAAAAAGGAGTTTCTGAAGCTAAAGACCGGAACGCCATTTCGACTCCAAACTGAATGGAAGGAAACTCAATTAACGATTCCCAAAGTGCTTTTTCTCCCAAGTGGATATGATCACAAACCCATTGCAATTTTTCTTCATAATCCGGTCTGTCATCGAAACTCAAACCACGTAAAATTCCGCACTCACCTATCCCCTTTTTTTCGTCTTTTTCTAGCACTAAAAACCACGTCTCTTTTTGGGTTAAAACTCCTCTTGAGGTCCCTGATGGTTTTTTGAAATCGAGAATATATTTGTGATACGTTGCTTTCAAAATATTTTAGATTTTTGAATTAATGAATTACTGAATTTATAATATTTAGCTAGTTTGTCATTCCGACGAAGGAGGAATCTCATAAATTAATTCTAAAAAAAAATATGAGATTCCTCCTTCGTTGGAATTGACAAAAAATATTGTTTTTACTTAATCAACTAATCTCAAAATTTTCTTGAAATTATCATTTGGTAAAATTGCTTTCTGGAATTTATCTAAATCATTGATGGTTTTATTTTTCCATGTTTGATTTATGGATACATTTTGTTCCTTGTACTTGTTATGAATTTCTCGAGATTCACTCATTTTATCTAAAAACATATACGTATGTGCTAGATTAAGTTGTACTAAAAGCTCGCTAGAATCTAAATTTTCTGCAATTTTGAGCGTTTTAAGCGCTTTTTCAAGTTGTTTGGTGTAAATATATAACTCACCTAAAGTATTGTAGTCTAAAACCGATGGTTTGCTTTTACTAATAATTTTATCATTCATTAATATAATTGCATCGTCATACTTTCCTTGTTTAGCTAAAGTTTTTGATTCTTGACGAATAATTTTATTATAAACTTCGATAGTATTTGTTTCTATCAATGCTCTATCTTCAAATTTATTTATTAAAGATAGTCTCTCTGTGTTTGATAGTTTTTGAAATACTGAAAATTTGTACTCATTTTGCAATTTTTCAATTATATTGAAACAAAAAGTGTCTGAATTGGGTAATCTTGATGCTATTTGGGTGGTTTTTATAAAATTAAGAGCCGTTTTTTTGTTGGTTTGACTCCATATTTTACTTGCTTTTATATCTACCCAAGGCACAATTTCGAGAATAATTTTTTGTCCTAAAATCCAATTCTTACTTTCGAAACCAAACAAAATAGTTTTAGAATCATCAAGTAAACAAGTAGATTTTTCAATCGAGATAACTTTTGCCTCTTTACTTATTGGATTATTCTGATACAAACATGATTTTTTTGTATCTCCTAATTTTATAAAATCTGTTGCTTTGTTATTGTCAGAAAAAATGGCATACGTACATTTATCTGTTCCTGAAATAGCGGAAGCTAGATCTATTGCTCCTCCAGTTCCTTTTCCTATAAAATATGGGTCTGGAATTGCTTTGAGCACTGATGATAAATCAGAAACCATTTTTTGGTTTTCGTCTAGTAAGGTAATTCTGTACACAAATTCTGTTGTTCCGTCCGGAAAATCTTCAGATTTGATTAAGATTCTTTCTCCTGCCGAAAGTTTTATTTCTTTGTTGGTTATTCGTTGATTATCCCAATAACCGTCTTGCGCAAATGATATACTTGTTAGGAAAAGAAATGCTATTTTGATTATTTTCATTGTTTTTGTTTTGTTTGTTGTAGCAATTTGAGTGCCAGTTTAAACATGAAGTTCACTAAGATCTACACGAAGTTCACTAAGATTGTTTTTAATAGGAATCCAGGCCCCTCGCTGAGCAGCTTGTTCGCTGACTGGCCGGGATCGAGGAGAAGGTCTGCATGGCTGCCCGCAATTCCGCCCCCCCGTCC
>NZ_JAYSSZ010000206.1:0-3151 GCF_043720215.1 Flavobacterium sp.
GATGGTAAAACTGCACAAGCTACTCAAGTTTATGAAGGAACTGATGCTGAAGTTACTGCAAAAATTGAAGAATTTAAAAAGAAATAAATTCTCTTTACATAAAAAATGCCTCGCAATTGCGAGGCATTTTTGTTTTAATGCAAAGTTATAATTCTGAAAAATAAACTTTAGTAAATCAAATACTCATCTCTCATAACCTTAAAATCTTCAATTCCTTTTTTCCAGCTTTTTCTAATTTCAGTTTCTGGAGTTCCTGCTTCAATTTGTTGTTGCAATTTTTTAGTTCCAGCTAGTTTGGTAAAAAAAGGATTAAAGAATTTCGATTTATCCGAAGTAGTTTGATATGCTTTTATAAGCCATTTCAATTCCAATTGTTTTACTTTAGCTACAGCTGTTAAGTCTTCACCAAAACATTCAATGTTTTTATAAGTTGGTTCTTTTGCTCCAAAATTTGGAATAGGGGTAAAGCTAAAATTGCTTTTTGGTAAATAAGGTGAGCCATAAATCTGGAATTGCTTTTCGGTTCCTCTACCAACACTCACATTAGTGCCTTCAAAAAAGCACAAACTGGCATATAAATTTATAGATTGGTTGTTGGGTAAATTTGGTGATGGTTTTACAGGCAAGCTATATAACATTTCTCGTTTGTAATTTAAACAAGGAATAACTTCAAGCTTACATTGAACGCCATTCTTTAGCCATTTTTCTCCATTTATCATTTTAGCATATTCGCCAATCGTCATTCCGTGCAATGTAGGAATAGGATGCATACCTACAAAACTGGTAAATTCTTTTTCGAGAATTGGTCCATCTACAATATTTCCGTTAGGATTTGGTCTGTCTAAAACAATAAGTTGAATGTTATTTTCTGCACAAGCCTCCATAATATAATGTAACGAAGAAATATAAGTGTAAAACCGTGCGCCAACATCTTGTAAATCGAAAACCATAATATCAATTCCAGCTAATTGTTCAGGTTTAGGTTTCTTGTTGTCGCCATAAAGAGATACAATTGGCAAACCAGTTTAGAATCTTTTCCGTCAATGACATGTTCTCCAGCATCTGCAGTGCCACGAAATCCGTGCTCTGGGGCAAAAATTTTCGTAAGATTTATTTTCTTTTCGATTAAAAAATCGACCAAATGAGTTTTATCCGACAAGATTCCCGTCTGATTGGTCACTATTCCAATTTTTTTATCTCTCAATAAGGGTAAGTAGATAGTATAATTATCAGCTCCTGTTAAAATTTTTAATTCAATAATAGGATTTTGATTGGTTCGTTCAACAACAATATCTTTCGACTTTAGATTCTCAACTTTAGACTTTCTTGAGCTTCCACAAGAAAACAAGACTAAAAAACAAAATGTAAACCATTGCGAATATTTAAAAAAAGACTTCATACTTATAACAAATAAAATTAGTAGAATTAATGTTTAAAATGTATTTTTGAAACTGAATTACATAATTTAGCAACTTGAATTTAGAATATTTCATCGCAAATCGACTTACTACTTCTAAAAACAATAAAAGTAGTATATCTGCGCCAATAATAAAAATAGCAATAGCGGCTATCGCTATCGGTATGATTATGATGATAGTTTCAATTGCTACTGGTACAGGATTGCAACAAAAAATACGCCAAAAAGTTGCAGCCTTCAACGGACATATAGTTATTTCAAATTTCGACGACAATCAATCTCAAGTAAGTTTAACACCAATATCTACAAACCAAGACTTTTATCCTAATTTCACTTCTGTAAAAGGTGTGCAACATATTCAAGCAGTAGCGAGCAAAGCAGGAATAATTAGAACTGAAAAATCTTTTGAAGGAATAATTTTCAAAGGAGTAGGAAAAGAGTATCGCTGGGAGAATATGAACGAATATTTAGTGCAGGGAAGAATTCCTAATCTAAAATCAGAAATTAACTCAGAAATTCTTATATCAGAATATTTAGCCAATCGATTGCAGCTAAGAGTAGGAGATAAGTGCAACACTTTCTTTATGAAAGACAACGGAAATCATCTCCCAAACCTTCGTGTCTTCAATATAGTAGGAATTTACAACTCAGGATTTCAAGAATTCGATGCAACTTATATATTAGGAGATATTCGTCACATTCAAAGAATAAATAAATGGAAACCCAACGAAGTTGGGGCTTTCGAAGTTTTTATAGATGATTTCGATAAAATCGAAGAAAAAGGTGCTGAGGTATATAATAACTCGCAAAACAAAGAAGATGCTTCAAAAACGTTAGACACTCAAACGATAGTTCAAAAATATTATTACATATTCGAGTGGCTCAAGCTTTTTGATTTTAATATCATAGTCATACTTATTATAATGACAATTGTAGCTACAATTAATATGGTTGTTGCGCTATTGGTACTTGTTTTAGAAAGAACCCAAATGGTAGGAATCCTAAAATCATTAGGCTCAAACAACTGGATGGTTCGCAAAATATTTCTATACAATGCAGCACACCTAATCATAAAAGGGTTGTTGTGGGGAAATACAATCGCGATAGGATTATTACTTATTCAGAAATATACAGGAATAATAAAACTTAATCCCGAAAATTATTATGTCAACCAAGCGCCAGTTAATATCAATCTCTGGTCAATATTATTCCTGAACATAGGAACAATAACAATATGTCTATTAGTTTTGCTAATTCCATCCTATATAATTACTAAAATTTCCCCAGTCAAAGCTATTAAGTTTAGCTAAATCTTTTTATTATGGCGTGTCCCTTCGCGAAAAGCTTCGGGTCGGGCTATTTGTTACAAGTCCTCGCACTTCCTTCGTCAGGCTGTGGGCTTTTCACTGCTATCCCTCACGCGGTGAACTTCAACATTCGACATTCCAAAATCCAACACAAACCACATAAATCCTTTGAAATCCGGGACTTTGATTTATCAAATCTGCCTAATCCGCGTTCCAAAAGACTATATACTATATAAAGGAGTATCTCTTCAATGCTCTTACATGCCTTATATGGCTCAAAAAATTTTTTGCTTAATTTTTCGTGTCTTAGCGCCTTTGCGAGAAGAAAAGAAAAAACTTTCAAATCTAACTTCCATAAAACCAAAGGACTAGAAAATACTTTTAAAAAACATTGAAAAAGGGTTAGGAAAAGAGAAAAGAAGTATTA
>NZ_JAYSSZ010000207.1:0-8579 GCF_043720215.1 Flavobacterium sp.
TCTTGACCTAATAAATTATGTACAGACACATTAGAAATTTCTTTAGTATAAGATAAATTTAATACATCTTTTACAGGATTAGGATAAGCTGAGAAACCAGTTAAATCGAAAGATTGAGCACTTAAAGTTGCGTCGTAAGCTGAAATACTAAACCTCCCTGTAGCACCATCATAACCAAAAGCTCTAATTAATAGTGTATCTCCACCCGTAAGTCCTGTTAATGACATCAATGATAAAGCTAATGTAGCTGCTCCATCATCATCACAACCTACCTGAGTAAGCGCTCCACAAGTACCTGTATAGGCAGCTATAACAGTATCTACATCAGGACTTCCTAATGAATCTACTCCAGTTTCAATTGTAATTGTACCAGAAGCAGGAACAACCACGCTATACCAAACATCTTTAGCAGCTGTTGCAAAATTTAAGTTTCCGCAAGTTGGGATTGGAGTTTCTGCACTTAATGAAGCGCCTATGTTTGTACCATCAATATCTTGATCTGTAAAAATTCCTCCAGCTGTTAACACAATCGGTGTTGTTATACAATCATCATTAGCAGGTGGTAAAGCCACTGTTGTAAATGATATAGTAGACCATATACTAAAACTAGCACCTCCACAAGCAGAACGAACATGGAAATAATAAGTTGTATTTGGTGTTAAACCAGTTGCATTATATGTAATAGCAGCTGTTGGAGTACCTGCTCCAGCTGGATCTGTAGCTACTTGATCTAAAACATATTCGTAATTAGGAGCTACAGCATTCCAAGAAATATCAGCGGTAGTTGTTGTAATATTAGCACTTGCTAAACCTGTTGGTTGTGGACAAGCTGGTGATAATCTAATTTCAAAATTGTCTATTGAAAATTCAATATCTGCCCCACCATCTGTTGCACCCTCAACACCTCTATAAGCAAAACGCACATTTTGACCCGCATACGCATCTAAATCTATAATATTTGTAGTACCTGTGTTAGATGGCTGATTTGTGTCATTGTATGTGTGTAAAACTGTCCAGTTTGTTGTTCCAGTAGAAACTAAAACTTCGATAAAATCATCTGCTTCCCATGGTGTTGTTGGTGCAGTTGTAGCATTAAATTGAACTGCTGCAGCATCAAATTTTAACTCATATCCTGTTGCAGGAATAGTATATAAAGGAGAAAGTATCCAGTCATTAGCACCTGTAGTAAATATATTAATATCCATAGCGCCTGTAGCACCCACATTACCAAAACCATCAACATTCCAATCGTCGCTTGTTCCAAACGTAGCTGGACCAGCAATTAAATCACCGTTATCGGCTTCTTGCCAACAACTTGGTACATATGTTACAAAATTTTCAGTAGCAGGCACTGTATTAATTGGGCAAGATACAATTGAGCATACTGTTGAATAAGCTATAATACCTGAATTTGCACAAGTAATTCTTAATCTATAAAAAATAGGTGTTCCTGTATAAGCAGGTGGCGTATATACAGTTGTTGTTGCTCCTGTACCACCTACAGCATTAACATAAGCTATACCATCTGCAGATTCTTCCCATTGTAGTGTTAAACCAGTTACACCTGACGATGAACCAGTAACTGCTAAATTACCTGGAAGTGCTCCAGGCAACAAAGTTAAACTTGTTGGAGCTACTGTACCTCCTGTTGGTGTTCCTGAACATGGTATTGGTGGTGACCAAGTATAAGTCAAACCTGTAGCAACAACATTTGCTGGTGCCACATTGTTAAATAACATTCCTGATGTATTAACTGTACCTTGAAGAGAATTTACCCAGTCATCATTTGTCCCTTTTGTATTTCTTCTATTATTCACATTCGTTGCAAAATTAGTATCAGGACCTCTTAATCCTACCTGATTTACTGTAGTGAATGTCGATAAACCTGGCGAACAATTACCATAAACTATACTAATAGCATTTGTTGTTTCACTTAATCTAATTTGAAAATTCAAATTCATATGCTGAACTGTCCCTAAAGTAGTCCCAAATCGTTTAAAATTTGAATATTGTACAACAAATACTCTATTTGGGGCAACACCTTCAGTAACATATTGTATGTTAGAGGATGAACCTCCACTTCGTACCGTACCAGCAGTACCGGTAGTAGTTGCAGCTAGACTCATTGTTACAGTTGTACCAACAATAGCCGTTACTGTAGTAGTAAGCGGAATTCCTGTTCCTGTAAGAAAATCTCCCACTTGAAGTATCCCTACATTAGAAACATTTGTAAGATCTAAAGAACCAAGAGTTCTATTTGCTGTAAAAACATAACCTGCTTCTAAGTCTCTACCAAAAGGCGCAATAGCGCCAGCATAAGCAGTATTAAGAGAAATAGGAGTATAAGTTCCGCCTGCAGGCGCAGTAGCTCCAAATGTAATGAATCCGTTAGATGATACATTCAAACCATCATAACCTACCCCATCATATACAAAAGAAAAAGGGATAGTAGCGGCTGGCAGATTATAAATAACGTCATCCATCGTTGCTACACCAGAAACACCACTAGTGCAACTTGCAATTGTTGTTCCACCAGTAATTGGCGTATAAGTCCCTGCACCTTGCGAAAACGCATAAGATGCAACTTGCCCATAACTTCCCGTAACTACAGCAAGCATAAGAGCTAAAAATAAAGTAATTTTTTTCATGTTTTAAAAATTTGATTAGTCAAGCAATTTAGTTAAAATTTTACACTTATTTTAATCTACAAGATAAATAATCGATGAAATGCAAAAAAAAAGCCACAAAATACATTCGTGGCTTTTTTCTAGGTATTTAATTATATTATTCTATGCTTGAAACATTTACCATTTCATTAGTATCTACCTTATAATCAACTCCTTCAAATCCAAATCCGAAAAGATTATGAAAATCATGTCTATAACCTTCTAAATCTCCAATATCTGGTAAAGCTTCCGTTGTGGCTTGCGACCATAGTTTAGCTACTTTTTCCTGAACATCATCACTTAATTCCCAATCGTCAATTCTTATTCTTCCTTTATCATCTACTGCAACTTCATTTCCAGAATACAAACGTTGCGAATACAAACGCTGTATTTGCTCTATACAACCTTCATGTGTTCCTTTTTCTTTCATTGTTTTATACAATAAAGAAATATACAAAGGAATTACTGGAATAGCTGAACTTGCTTGTGTGACTAAGGCTTTATTAACAGATACATATGCTTTTCCACCAATATCTTTTAAAGAATCTGTAATAGAGAATGCAGTTGCTTCCATATCATCTTTGGCACGACCAATTGTTCCTTTTCTATAAACTGCTTCTGTCAATGATGATCCGATATAAGAATACGACACTGTTGTTGCTCCATTGGCAAGTAAATTTGCATCTTTTAAGGCATTCATCCACATAGACCAATCTTCACCACCCATTACAATTACAGTATTTTCGATATCATCACCTTCACAGGGAGCAATAGAAATATCAGTAACTTTTCCTGTATGAAAATCGACTGTTTTGTTTGTATATGTACTTCCAATTGGTTTTAAAACAGAACGATGCGTAACTCCTGTAACTGGATGTGTTCTTACTGGCGATGCCAAACTGTATATTACTAAATCTATTTGACCTAAATCTTTTTTGATTAAATCGATAGTTTGTTGCTTAACTTCGTTAGAAAATGCGTCTCCATTGATGCTTTTTGCATACAATCCTGCTTTTTCAGCTTCATTTTCAAAAGCTGCCGAATTATACCAACCTGGCGATGCCGTTTTACCTTCAGTTGGTGGTTTTTCAAAAAAAACACCAATTGTAGATGCATCACACCCAAAAGCACTTGTAATTCTTGATGCTAGTCCAAAGCCAGTAGATGCTCCAATTACTAAAACTCTCTTTGCCCCTTCAATTTTTCCTTTTGATTTAACATAAGCTATTTGATTTTTTACGTTTTGTTCACAACCTTTTGGATGTGCAGTCAAACAGATAAATCCTCGCATTCTTGGCTCTATAATCATATTTTTTATTATTTATTCGTAGTTTGTTTATTTGATAGTAACAAAAGTATTATAAAAATTTAGTTCAGCAACGACTTTGCATGATTAAGTGCTGAATCTGAAATATCTTTTCCTGACAACATTTCGGCAATTTCAATAACTCGCTCATTTTGAGATAATAACTTCAGTTCAGAAATAGTACTTTCTCCTTGTATCGATTTAAAAACTTTATAATGCTGATCTCCTTTTGCTGCAATTTGAGGTAAATGTGTTATGGCAAAAACTTGCATTTTATGACTCATTCCTTTCATAATATCTCCCATTTTGTGAGCTATTTCTCCTGAGACTCCTGTATCAATCTCATCAAAAATAATAGTTGGAAGTTTTGAATAATTAGCTAAAATTGCTTTTACAGCCAACATAATTCGTGACATTTCACCACCTGAAGCCACTTTTTTAAGCAATCCAAAATCAGTTCCTTTATTGGCAGAAAAAAGCAATTGTACTTCATCTTTTCCTGAAGTTAGATAACTTTCTACTTGCTTAATTTCAAATTGAAATCTTGCGTTTGGCATTCCTAATTGTACTAAAACTTCAATTATTTGATCTGTTAAAACTGGAATTTCTTTGCTTCTATTTTTAGATATTTCTGAAGCTATTTTATTTAAAATTTGACTGTTTTCTTGAACTTGGTTTTCAAGCTTTTTAATTTGATTCTCTAAATCATCAACTAAAACTAATTTGTTGTCCAAATCATTCTGAATTACCATCAATTCTTCAACAGATTCTACTTGATGTTTCTTTTGTAACGCATAAATAGTTTGCAATTTTTGATTAACTAAATCTAATTTTTCTGGATCGTTAACTAACTTTTCTGCTTGTTGAAATAATTCAGTATTTATATCTTCAAATTCAATTAAAACACTCGAAGTTCGCTCAAAAAGTTGATTATATTCTGATGATAAACTTGCAATTTTTTGAAGCGAAATCTTTACTTCTTTCAGGTTTTGAATAATCCCTATTTGCTCTTCATTGGTCACAGCCAAAGATTTATCAATTGATTCTTTGATAAATTCAATATTATTCAATTTTTCAAAAACACTTTCCAATTCCGATTGTTCGTTAGCTTTTAAGTTTGCCGAAAGCAATTCTTCTAACAAAAATGAATTGTAATCTTGTTCCTTAGACAAAGCTTCCTTTTCAGTTTGAAGCTTTTTTAATTCGTTTTTTGCCGATTTATATTTAGATAAATTTTGTTTGTATTCTTGCAATAAATTTTGATTATTAGCAATAGCATCAAGAATTTGAATTTGATACTCTTCGTTTGATAATTCTTGAGTTTGATGTTGCGAATGAATATCTAACAAAAAATCACTTAAGTCTTGTAATTCCGTCAAATTTACTGGACTATCATTTACAAATGCTCGAGATTTACCCGATGGCAAAATTTCTCGACGAATGATTGTTGTATCTTCATAATCGAGATCATTTGCTGTAAAAAAATCTTGCAGGTTGTATTTATTGATTTCAAATTGTGCTTCAATGACACATTTTTGATCTTTATCTTTTAGCGAAGTTAAATCGGCACGTTTTCCTAAAACCAGCCCTAAAGCTCCTAAAAGTATCGATTTCCCCGCTCCAGTTTCACCAGTAATAATAGAGAATTGGTTAGAAAAATTCATTTCTAACTGTTCTATTAATGCGAAATTTTTTATAGATAAAGACGTTAGCATAATGAGAAATTAATAACTAATTTTTCCCCACTTGCTCGAATTTGTTGGAGACAATTTATTAAGCGAATTTATTACTTCGGCAACATCAATCTTTGGTCCATCTGCATAAACACTTAATATTTCGTCAGCTTTAGCATCAAAAAAAACTCTCAAAAGGTAAGCATTTGGTCTAGTATCGGAAACTTCTGTCAATGTTTTTAAGGCAATCTTTATATTTTCTTTAGCTGCCTTTGGGTTGTTAGACATTAAATCTAAAGCTTTCAAATGGTATTCGTACATTGCTTTTCTAAACGGAATATAGGTTGGCGAAAGCATATCATTTATAAGAAAATATCGATTCTGATTTTTTTCAGATTGACTCCAACCTTTTATTTGGCTTTGTTGCGCAACGCTAGCAATATTTTGAGCATTCTCTAATGATTTTGAACCGCCTTCCAGTCCAAATGTATCTGCATCTACACCAATTATTAAATTTGCATAAAAAGACATTATTGAAACTAAATTAGAATCAAATGAATTTTCATTGAAAGTTAAATTTTGAAATTCTACATAAGTAAAGTTAAGATCCTTGTCGTTTATATTTATAATTGGCGACATATATGTCGAGTTATAAACTGGTCTTGATGCTTGTACTTGCAACGTTCCTTCAAACTGATCAACATTAAAAGTTGTAATTGTAAAGAAGAATGAACATTCTATTTTTTCTGAACCTTTATAGTTTTGTCCTGACCATTTTGTGTTATTCACAAACTCTGTTAGCGATTTTTTGAGTGTTTTAAATACTTGCTGATTGGTTGCACCAACTTGATCTGTATTAAAGTTTACAGAACAATTTAGCTCCTGAGCTTGTGCAAAACCAAAAAATAATAGTGTTATAAGACCAATTATTTTACGCATAATGAGAAACAATTTTATTTACAATATCAATAGCTACAGCTTCCTTCGATTTTAAATTTTCTGGTTCAATTTTAAAATTCTTGTCTATAAATGTAACCTTATTTGTTGGTTTTCCAAAACCAGCACCTGAATCATTTAAAGAATTAAGAACTATCAAATCTAGGTTTTTTTTCTGGATTTTCAATTTAGCATTTTCAATTTCATTTTCAGTTTCAAGAGCGAAACCAATTAGAAATTGATTTTTCTTGATTTGACCCAATGATGCTAAAATATCTTTTGTTTTTTCTAGTTCTATAGTAAACGTAGGTTCGCTCTTTTTTATTTTCTGTGTTGCTACATTTTTTGGGCGATAATCAGCAACCGCTGCGGCAGCAATCATTACATCTGAATTGCTAAAATACTGATGACAAACATCGTACATTTCTTGAGCCGATGTAACTCTGACTAAATTTATTAACGAATTTTTAATTTGTAAATGCGTAGGTCCAGAAACTAAAGTGACTTGAGCTCCTAAATTTGCTGCTGCTTGAGCAATATCGAAACCCATTTTTCCTGAAGAATGATTTCCTATAAAACGAACAGGATCTATGGCTTCATAAGTTGGTCCAGCCGTAATCAATATTTTTTTTCCCTTTAGAGGTAATTTACTTTCTATATCTTTTTCAAGAAAAGCAATAATATTTTCAGGTTCAGCCATGCGTCCTTCACCTGAAAGTCCGCTGGCTAATTCTCCACTTTCTGCCGGAATTATAATGTTTCCATATTTGGCGAAAGCCTCAAAATTAGTTTTAGTTGACGGATGTTTGTACATATCTAAATCCATTGCAGGAGCAAAATATACAGGACATTTTGCCGAAAGATATGTTGCAATAAGTAGATTATCGCAATTACCAGAAACCATCTTAGACATTGTGTTTGCGGTTGCTGGTGCAATAATCATATAATCTGCCCAAAGTGCTAAATCTACATGATTGTTCCATATTGCATCGTCATCTTCTTCGTTAAAAAAAGAGGAATGAACAGGGTTTTTAGACAGTGTAGAAAGTGTAAGTGGTGTAACAAAATCCTTAGAAGCAGGAGTCATTATCACTTGGACATGTGCTCCTGCTTTTATGAATAACCTAACTAATGAAGCTGATTTATAAGCGGCAATTCCACCAGAAACTCCTAGTATTATTTTTTTACCACTTAAAATAGACATCTGTAGTTTTATTTTTCAGATTTATAGTAAATTTTATTTTCTAACCATTCTTCAACAGCTAGCGCGTGTGCTTTTGGCAATTTTTCGTAAAATTTAGATACTTCGATTTGTTCTTTGTTTTCGAAAACTTCTTCTAAACTATCGTTATAAGTAGCAAACTCTTCTAATTTTTCGATTAGCTCTTTTTTAATTTCAGCATTAATTTGGTTTGCTCTTTTAGCCATTATGGTAATCGCCTCATAAACATTTCCAGTTGGTTCTTCAATTACTGTTTTGTTATACGTAACTGTGTTTACTGGAGCTGTAGTCTTTTTTAAATCCATGACTTTTTTATTTAGAAAATTGTTGTAAATCTTTGTCTATTTTAGCTAACATTTCGTCAGCCTTTTTTTTGTATTCTGTATTTGAATTAAAACTAATTAAAGCTGCTTGTGCCGCTTTTGCTACGTTTAATCTTTCTTCCATTTTTGAAGGCACACTATTTATTGCTAATTGGTAACATGCGTTTAGCTTATAATACAATGCTTGTTCTTTGTATGGTGTTCCAGGATAATCAGCTATAAAATTATCTAAAGCTTTAATTGCTGGTTTGTAATCTTCAATTGTATTGTATTGTTTAGCAATTTCAAATGCTTTTTTCTCTAATTTTTCTCTCAATAATTGCACGACAACGTTTGCATCTGCTAAATACGAAGAATTAGGATATTTATTGATAAAATCCTGTAACTTGTTAATTGCTTTATCCGTATCTACTTGATCTAACGAATAAAGTGGGGATAATTGTGAATATGACT
>NZ_JAYSSZ010000208.1:0-8575 GCF_043720215.1 Flavobacterium sp.
GAGCTGATCATCGGCGACCGGCAGACGGGCAAGACGGCCGTCGCGGTCGACGCGATCATCAATCAGAAGGGGAAGGACGTCATCTGCATCTACAACGCGATTGGACAGAAGCAGTCCACGATCGCGCAGGTGGTGCGGACGCTCGAGGAAGCCGGCGCGATGGAATACAGCATCGTTGTCGCGGCAGGCGCGTCGGACCCCGCACCGCTCCTGTATATCAGCTGTCTATCCACAAAGATACCAACAGATGCATTTTTAATTGTTGCATGATTGAAGATATTATTTGTGCTGCCTTCAGCAAGGTAAATAATTCCCCATTGTCCAGGTGTTTCGGCAAAAGTAGGTTCCAATCGATCACCTTCAAAAATAACTTCATTTAATAGTGGTGTTGCAGTGGGTGAGGCTATTCCATTTACTTGAATACTTCCACCGCTTTTTACAAAGATTCCAGATTCGTTATGAAAATGTATTCTAGCACCAGGATCAATTGTGAGAACATCTCCAGACTTAACACCTGCGTAACCGTATATGACATAAGGTTTAGCATTGGTAAAATTTAATTCACTACCACTAAGTTCGAACCCATAAATTTTACTATCAGGATCAGTATCGTCCAATTGTAAATTTTCGTAAGAATAACCGCCACTTCCATTAGGAGTTCTGTCAGGAAATAAAAAGATGGCATCTTGAATCAGCGTTACTAAATTTACTTTTTGTTGCAAAGCACCTGCATCAAACAAAATCTCATCTGTGTAAAGCATGTCAGCAGGATTTGCAGAAGCTATATCGACAGTAGTTTCGATGAAGACAAACAAACTATCATTAGCTAAAAGTTCTACATTTGGAAATATTTTGCCATCGCCAACAGTGTTTGCATCTGAACCATCTTCACCAGACATACCATCAACCATCAATCTGTATTTTGAAGCACTTCCTTTTGCTAAGGCAATACTTGGAATCGTAATATCATCGTTACTTCGGTTATAAACTTTTAGCATATAAGTACTTGAACCAATATTAGTAAAAACAGTATCTAAATAAACAGTAGTTTTTGAAAACTCTAATTTTCCAGAACTAGGAACTGTTTCAAAGTCTTTTCGGCAAGAAGTTATAGAAATAGCTAGAGTAAGTATAAATAGAATTGTATAACGCATGGTTGATTTAATTTTTGATAAAAATAGTGAAAATGTACTAACGAAAGAAAATGTTTTTTATTCTCTGGAATTCAAAAAAAATTATGTGAGCTGATTCTTTAAAATTTGTGTTTTTACCACAGATTCACAGATTTAAAAAAGGGATTGATTGCTAAATCAGTACTGATTTTTATCTTTTTTTTGAATTAGAGTAATTAACTTCCTTTTTTTCTTTTTCAAATCTGTGAATCTGTGGTTATCAAATCAAAATTCCAACAAGTTCCATTTTGCACTTAAAGCACTGTATTTATTTACTTTATAAAAATAACGAGATAAAAATAAAGCATCAAAAAGCAACAAAATACTTGTTTAGTTGTACCTATTGTTGTACCTTAGTACCACGATGCACTCGAAGTAAATACCTATAAAATAAGTCCCTTCGCTCGTTTGCATTGATTTACAAATATAGTATAACATTTCTAAATCGCAACTATTATGGCATCAATTAAGCTAGTTTTAAGAACACATCAGGCAGACCAAACAGGACACAGCCCTTTGTACATTCGAATCATAAAAGATAGAAAAACGAAATTTATCACTGCTGGAGTAAAACTTAAGGAGAGCGAGTGGGATGAAATAAAGCAGAAAGTAAAAAAGAACCATTCCAATAGTGCAAGAATGAACGCTTCATTATCTCAAAAAATTGCAGATGCTGAAGGGCAAGTTGCCGATTTAGAACGCAAAGTAAAATCCATTTCTATCAATAAAATAAAGGAAGCTATAAAAGGGAAAGAAGTGCCGAACTTTTTTGATTATGCTTACAAAAGATGTGAAAAAATAAAAGGCAATCTCGCCGTAAGTTCGCATCGAAGCTATTTTATGAGCATCAAAAAATTTGAAGATTATTTAGGCACAAGAGATGTTTATTTTGATGATATTACCGTTTCGGTGTTGATGGATTACATCAGCCATATGAGTAATGTGATGAAAAACTCGAACACAACCCAACGCCAAAAGATAATAATTTTAGCTATTATGTTCAAAGAAGCTATCAAAGAAGACATTATTCCACAATATATGTATCCGTTTAGCAAACTCAAATTAACACGTAATAGCGGTGTGCGGTCTTTTTTAAACAAAGAGCAAATCCAAGAACTGTTAGACCTGAAATTTGTTTCTGGTTCATCGTCAGAAATAGCAAGAGATATGTTTGTTTTTTCTATTTATGCAGGTGGTTTGCGTTTTAGTGATGTGGTCGATTTACAACACCAACATTTCAACGTTGAAGAAAACAGAATTAAAAAAGAAATTCGCAAAACAGGACGAATACATCACTTCAAAATCGGAAAAATTGCTTTAGATATAATGACCAAATACCGAAAAGAAAAATCATTGCCAGATGATTTTATTTTTCCGATTGTCAAAAAAAAGGACTTGTATTTCAAAAATGAAGAAGCCAAACATAAAATTATCGAAAGCGGAAATGTACTGTGTAATAAATATTTGAGACTGATGGGCAAATCAATAAAATTACCATTTTCGCTATCTTTCCACTTGTCAAGACACAGTTTTGCAACCAATGCTTTAAATAATGGTATGAGAATTGAGCATGTTTCTAAACTAATGGATCATCAAGATATTAGCACAACACAGATTTATGCCAAAATCATAAGCGAAGAACTAGATAAAGCAGTCGATAATTATATATTTTAAATTTTATTTCTTAAAATGTAATAATATTCTTAAATAATCGTTGTTATCCGTAGTAATGTTTGGTAGTTCTATTTTGTTAGAATTGTTGATAAATTATTCTGAAATCCTTGCGTTAAGGATTTTTTTTTATCTCTAAATTAGCCAAGAAGAAACAAGTAATTTTCAGAGCAATAAACACCAATAAAAGTTGAAAGATAGCTACAAATGCGATATCGATTAACCTATAAAAAAGTAAAACATGCTTTTAGTTGCCTTTCCAAATACAATGAAAAACGCAAATTCGATAACAGCAATTGAATCCAAACGAACAAATAGTACAAACATCTCCGTTTGTAGAGTTATTGGCAGTGCCTACGGCACAAGCCACAAATCTGTCATTTGATATTATCATCAATCAAGAAATTACACTTCAAAATTATTGTGAAGCTTTAATAGCTAAAATTTTCGAGCTACCACAATCAGAATACACCGCTTTTATAAATTACCAAATTTACCAGGTAAAAGAACCATCAATTTGGTTAAACAAATTAGAAAAATTATTAGCCAATAATGAAGGCTTATTCACATCAAAATGTGCTTTTACTAGAATTAGCAAACTCATCAATTTGATTGAACAAAAACGCAAAGAAATGCAATCTACGAGCGTAAAAGAAACCAAAACGAATACTCCAAAAAGATTAATCAATGCAGATGCAGAGGATAGATATTTTTCATTTCATGAGACAAAACAACATATTGAAACACTTGAGAATTTCAACGACAAGATAATTTATTTGACTGAAGAAATATTTGATTATGAAGAAGCGGATATTATTTCAAAAAATAAAAATCTAGGCGAATACAATTTTCAATGCGAAAAACTAAAAGTAAGATTACAAACCACTAGAAAGTTGCTTTTGGATATTGAGAAAGAAAAACAAGAAAATGATTTAAAAGCAATTTCAGAGATAAAACCAATATTCAAAATCCGTTTAAATGGTCCAATAAACATCTTAACAGATGCTTACAAACAAATGATGAATGAGGTAAAGCCAAACGGAAAACCTTACATTGAGTACAAAATAAAAGAAATTGCAAAATTCATTTGTGATAATTATCTAGACGAAAACGGAAATGAACTTTCAATTCTTACAATTCAAACGTATTTGTCACCAACTCGTACCGATAAAAATCCTAATAATGGCTGGAAAATAAAACTGTAGTCCGATTTTTTCTAAAATTAACATTTTAACTCTTCAATATTCATAAGGTCTAACAAACTATTTAGTCTGATAAGACCAAATAAGTCTAATCGGACTTTTTTATATTTCTTCCATTTGCACCATAACAATTTAAAACTTTTAAAAATGGAAGCAATTATCTTCACAAAAGACCAATTTACAGATTTAATGAGCAAATTAGACACGATTCAAAGTCAAATTTCTATTAAAGCAGACCCTAAAAAAGAAACGTTTTTAGATAATCAAGAATTTCTATTACTCTTAAAAATTTCAAAACGTACCGCACAAACTTGGAGAGATGAGGGAAAAATTTCTTTTAGTCAAGTGGGTAACAAAATTTATTACAAATTATCAGATGTCGAAAAACTAATGCAAGAGCATTACAACAAATCTTTTAAAGGTAAATAATATGAAAGAGTGTAACGGAACTTGCGAAGTTTGCGATTGTAAGACGAATATTAATCGAAACTCGAAATCGTCCTAGTAATTTGGAAGCGAGTGTCAATCAATTGAAAAATCCGTAAAAAGAAATGCTGTTTGAGGCTTTAGCCGAGTTCTTTTCTTTTAGGATTTGAAATTAAGATTGACCGCTGAAAATTCCAAGACTTGACTTTTTGTTTCTTTTGGGTCAAGCCAAAAGAAAAGAAACAAGAACAAAACACAAATCATCAATCTTTTAAAAAATAAGCTTGAAATGGAAAAAACAATAACAGTTTTTAAAAACTTCAACGAAGTAATAGAACATAAAAAAATAACCGAAATCCTCCAAGAAATAAAAACAGGAAAGTACAAACACGCCATAGTTTACTTGCGAAAATCACTTACCGAAAACAAATTAGAAGCTTACGAAAAAGTTAAAAAATCACTTCCTGCTTTTACACCTTCAGCAAAATTTGTTGGAGGGCGTAAACTGGAATTTTTAGCCGAATATTCTAATTTTATTATTTTGGATATTGATAAATTGAGTAAGGAAGAATTACAAAAAGCATCAATAAATGCCAATCAATCCGAGTTTACTTTTGCCAGTTTCATCAGTCCGTCGGGAAATGGATTAAAAATTTTAGTCAAAACAGACACGCCAAAAACCGAACACAAAGAAACTTTTATAAAAATTCAAGCACATTACGAGAGTATTTTAAAATTAGAAATCGATAAATCGGGCAAAGATATAACTCGATTATGCTTTTATTCTTTCGATGAAAATTTATATCTAAACGAGAATTCAAAAACCTTTGTCACATCGAGCGAAGTCGAAATTCCTTTAATCGAAACACGACCAAAACCTAAAACCCAAGACCCAATACCCGAAACCAATTACGAAGTAATTTACAATCATTGCATAAAATTCACCGAAAAAAAAGTGCAATATGCGAATGGTAGTCGTAACGTATTTGTACATCAATTAGCCTGTAATATGAACCGAAAAGCAGTACCAATGGATATAGCTTTAAATTTCATTCAAACCGATTTTAATTTTGATGACAAAGAAGTTTCACAAGCAGTAACAAGTGCCTACGGCAATATTTTAGAATTTGGTAAAACCGAAAAAGCAACTAATCCAAATGAAAAACAAAACAAAAAAACTAGCAAAAACACTGATGATGAAGATGACGACGACGATGAAAAACCGAGAGTTACACAAATTGACAAACTCGAAAATTTTTTATCAGGAAAGTATGTTTTTCGTCATAACATAGTTTCAGGTAAGTTAGAGTTTCAATATTTCGGAAAGAAAAAGTGGAACGTAATGAACGATTTTATCGAAAATTCTATGTTGCGTGAATGTCTAAAAGCAAGAATTAAAACAAACCTTTCATCACTGAGAAACTTGCTTTATTCAGATTTTTGTGTACTGTTCAATCCTTTTGAAGATTATTTCAATAATTTACCAGAATACCAACCCAATAGCTCCCTCCCCGAAGGGGAGGGTTGGGGTGGGGAAGATTATATCCTTCAATTAGCAAACACGATAACAACCACAAAACAAGAACTTTGGCAGCAATGTTTTAAAAAATGGTTAGTAGCAATGGTTGGGTGTGTTCTTGATGAAAAGGTTATAAATCACACAGTAATCGTATTCAGTGGCAAACAAGGATTAGGAAAAACAACGTGGGTTGAAAAATTAGTTCCCAAACAATTAAAAGAATATTTATTTTCTGGAACCATAAACCCAAACAATAAAGATACGTTGGTTCAACTGGCAGAATGTATGTTAATCAACTTGGATGAATTAGAAAATCTTAACCGTTCCGAAATTGGAAGTTTAAAAGAAATCATTACAAAAACCCAAATCAGAATGAGAAAAGCCTACGGACACAACAACGAAACAATGCCCAGAAGGGCATCATTTGCGGGAAGTGTCAATACTGCTCAATTTTTGAACGACAGTACAGGAAGCAGAAGATTTCTTTGTTTTGAGTTGGAAGGCATCCAATACCAGCACGATGTAGATATAAATTTGGCATTTTCACAAGCATTGTTTCTTTTTAAAAGTGGTTTTAGGTTTTGGTTTGACCAGGAAGAAATAAAATCAATTACCGAAAATAACGAACAATACCAGTTAAGAAGCCCAGAAGAAGAACTGCTTTTAACGTGGTTTGAACCAAGTGAAAGAGAAAAGGCAAATGCATTTCTCAACACTTCTCAGATAGCAGCCAAACTAGCCGAAAAAGCCAAGATAAACATTACAGACGGAACGATTAACAAATTAGGTAAAGCACTAAAGAAACATGGTTTTATTCGATTTAATACAAAAAATGGCTATGTATACTCACTTAATGAATTCAGTTATGAAGAAGTAGAAAACAAAAACAAGGAATTTAGTGAATAAAAAATCTGTGCTTTGTCACCTTGAGTGTAGTCGAAAGGTATGTAATATGTGGCAAAAAAAATAAGCTAGTAAAGTGGAAGTCGAAGACTTCCACTTTGTTTATTTAGCACCAAAAACAACTGAATACTAAAAACTGAACACTGACACTAATTTACTCTCTTTTTCTTTATTTTGAATTGATAAGATTGATAACCAAATTTCACCACAAACAATTGTAGTTTTTTTAATAGAAAATAATCAAGCCAAAACATATCTAAATAAGGCAAAGTAACAAACCACACATTCCATTTTGCACCTAAACAGCCGCATAAATCCGTTTTTTACAAATCGGTAAAATAAAAAAATGTTTACCTCATTTTTTGCTTATCAATCTTATCAATTCAATTCGGTGTATTGTGGCGTAATTCATCGTTTTATTTTGCCTTTCATCTATTTTATAAAAAACACATTACTAAAATGCTATATTTGCACGAAATAATGAAAAAATCGTTCTTACCGTATTAAAAAATATAAAGCATTGCTTTATTCTTGTTAAAGAAAACTCGAAATTTTTAATTGACACAAGGATAGACTCTGCCCATGCACTTGCGTGGGCTTTGTTTATTCGTGTCAAGGGTATTCGAGTACCTCTTTAACGGTAGACATTGCTTCACGCATTTATTTTATATGAAATCATTAAAAATACAATAGTTAACTAAAAAATTAATCATGAAAAAACTTCTTACTCTTGCCTTTCTATTACTAAGCTTAATGAGCAACGCTCAGCAAAAAATAAGTTTCGCTTATGATGATGCAGGTAATCAAATTCAAAGATTGATGTGTTTAGGCTGTCCAGCTAAAAACTCAGGAGAATCACCCAAAGAAGTAGCCGATTTAAAGCAAGAAGATTTACAAAAATTCTTCCCAACGGATGTTATTTCCTATTACCCAAACCCTGTAAAAGAACAATTATATCTTAAATGGGAATTAATAAATGATAATAAAGTAACTTCAATACAATTGTATTCTTTGAGCGGACAGTTGGTAAAATCATATAATAAGTTAGAAAACACAGACAATCAGACCATGACTTTTGGAGTATATCCTAACGGTATATATACGTTATTGTTGTTATATGCAAATGGGGAAGAAAAATCAATCAAAATTATAAAAGAATAAATACACACCAATGAAATTACGTTTATTAGTCATAATGCTATTTTTAGCAAACACATTATTTTCTCAAAATTTTCACGATACACAAGGTAAACTTGAAATTTCAAGTGCCGGTCAAGCTAACTATACTTTGCCTATTGCTATGCCAGCAAGTATAAAAGATGTTGGTCCAATAATAAATTTGGTTTACGCAAGTGGGCAGAATGGAGGTATTGTAGGACAAGGGTGGAATATCAATAGTATTTCTAACATTGCTCGAATCTCAACAAGACAAGATATTGATGGTTTTAGAGATGGAGTAGATTTTGATTCGGATGATAAGTTATCTCTTGATGGACAACGGCTATTGTTAAAATCGGGTACGGGAGCATATTGGTCTGATGGTTCACAATATGAAACTGAAGTTCAGAGTAATACAAAAGTAGAATTAAAAGGAACAGGAGCTGCAATGTATTTTATTGTAACTTCTCCAGATGGGTCTCGTGCATGGTATGGGAATTACGGAGGAATGAATGCAACCGATG
>NZ_JAYSSZ010000209.1:0-8547 GCF_043720215.1 Flavobacterium sp.
TTAGATTATTACGAAATTCCGAACTAGAAACCACTTTGTTTAAAGTATTGATGGCTTTCTCGTCGGCAAAGTGTTTGTTACGTAAGACATCATAATAATACGCAAATGTGAAAAGTGATTTTTCGTTTTCAGTATTAATTTTTTTCTCATAAATGGAAATGATATCCGATAAGAAAAAGTGTTCGGTTTTGTATAATAAAGTATTTGAATTACTTGTGTTTACTTGGTCATTTATCTTTTGAATAAAAATAGAATCTTTGTTTAACTCTTCACAAATAGTAAGTAACGAAGTGTTTTCCTTTTTTAATTCTTGGATAAATTCTTGATTAAAAAAAGTTTTTTCATGCGTCATTTCACCTTCAATATATTCTTTGATGGAAAGGAATGATTCTTCGAGAATGGATATTGGATTACGTTTTTTCAAAATTAATGCTTTGTGGATTTAGACCTGACAGGTTTTTAAAACCTGTCAGGTCTTGTTTAAGATATCATCATCTGATGTACAATTTCTTTATATAATTTTCTATGGTCTTCGCCATACTCGTTCCAAGCCAATCCCATTTCGCGTAAATCGTACTTTGCTACAACGGTTCCATAATCTTTTTTGTCTCCGTTTATGGTTGGATGCCCAATTACATAAATAGATTGCGACAATTCGATAGCGAGTTTTATATCGTGTGTCGAGAACAAAAGCGTGTTGTATTCTGAAGTTTCGCTAAGCAAATCGAATGCTTTTTTTACTTCTTCAATGTTTCCTACATCTAAACCAGAAAAGGGTTCATCCATAATAATAAAATGGTCAGACGAAAACAGTTGTTCGATAATGGCTGTTCGTTGTCTTTGACCACCCGAAAGTTCGTTCGGATATTTATCGACACAAGTTTCTAATCCCCATTTATGAATGTAGTCTTTTATTTTTTTGTCTTTTTCAGTTTGTGATAAAGTCGATTTTCTGAGTGCAAATTGCAAGGTTTGCGTTACGGTTTTATGTCGGAAAAGCGTGTATTTTTGATCTACAAACCCAATATCGCCTTCCTTAACAGGTTTGGCAGCATTTTCTTCTTGGCTAGCAAAATCTTTGATTAATATTTTCCCTGTTTTAGGTTGAACCAATCCAGTTAAAGCTTTAAAAAAAGTCGATTTTCCTCGTCCAGATCGTCCTACAATGGCAATGGTTTGCCCTGTATTTTCGACACCAGCTCGCACAACATCTTTTTCAATTAGACTTACATCTTTAATAATTATTTTATCATCGTAAGCGATGCTTAGATTTTCAACATACAAAAGTGATTCTTTAAAACTATGGCTCATAATTATATTTTTGAATATCTGAATACTGATTTTCTTAAGAAATTAATCCCAAAATCTAACCCCAAACCGATTAATAATATAATGATTTGTAAAGCAATTATCCTGGAATGGTTCGAAAATTTATCAGAGTTTTTTATTAAAAATCCTAAGCCTCCAGCGGCTGCAAGAGTAGATTCTACGGTTACTAACATCATCCAAGTAATGGCAAGATTCTGACGAATTACATCGATAACATAATCTATTCTGCCTAAGATAACGACTTGCCAAAGCACTTCCCAACGGTTGCATTTTAAAGTTTTGGCATGATCGAATTCTTCTTGAGGTATTGATGATACTACTGAAATTAGTGAAGTGGTTAGAAACGTTGTTAAGAAAATAACCAAAATCCAGATTTGCATATTTCTAGCCTCGTGAATGACTAATGTGATGTACAAAGTTAATCCAGCCAGAGGCAAAAATCTAAATTTTGTAATTAATTCGGAAATTGGTTTCAATAAAGGAATTGGCCAAGTATAAGCAAAAAACATAGATATAATAATGGCAATAAAGATGGATAGAAAACACAGTTTTAGTGAATTAAAAATATGTACTACCAAACCTTCATTAAACAATTGAGTAAATCCATCGAGTACTTGTGTGGGTGAAGGAAATAGGTGTTTTTGTCCCATTGTTCCAACAAACCAAAGTGCCAATATCAAAATAATCCAAGCCACTAAAATAATCGTTTTCTTAGATTTGGATATTTGTTCGAATGGTGTAAAAAGTTGTTTCATTTATTTAATATTAAAGGTGCAATGGGACATAGAAGCAAAGGGACAAAGCCTTTGAAACTTTGAACCTTTGCTACTTTGAACATTAACTTTATTTCAAGAACGTAATTACCACACGTCTGTTTTGTGATTTTCCAGCTTCAGAAGTGTTGTCTGCAACAGGTTCTGCTGCTCCTTTTCCGTCAATCATTTGGAAACGAGATTCTGGAATTCCTTTGTTTTTCAAATAGTTTACAATGGCTTGTGCTCTGTTTTTTGATAAAGGAATATTAGCTGCATCGCCACCAACATTATCAGTATGCCCCACGATTGTTAATTTAGAATTTTCAGCTTGGATTAACAAGTTGTAAATTTTCTCTAAATCTTTAGTCGAGCTGTTTTGCACAGAAGCACTTCCTGAACCAAAGATAATTTTCCATTCGCCAGAAGCCATTACCTCTGTAGATTGTTTGCTATAATCAGCTTTGTCAGCCGATGTCGATTCAATATCATTTATATTTTTAAAGAATGATAAATTTACCGCATCTTCGTAAGAAACTACTTTTCCAACATTTTCGTTAAATCCAAAAGGATTCAACTCAGTTAGATATCCAGAAACTTGATTGTAAACCGATTTGTATCTGTTTACACCATCTGAAAGTCCAAAATATTGCATTCCGTCAGCATAATTAAACACTTTCGATCCACCCATATTATACGTTAATCCGTTTTTTGTTCCTTGTTGTCCTTTGAACATTTTGTACCAATAATCAGCTGTTTCCATTTGATACGTATCGGTTACCGCTTCTGATGCACGAACCATCCAATCGTCATAATTCTTCATTTGATTTGAAGCTGTTAAGGTCGATTTTAAAATATTAGATACAATTTCAGGGTTTTTAGTAGCCCATTCTTTTACTCCAATTAAAACAGCTGGCATTTGATTGTTGAATTCTTTTGTAGAAACAATGTCTACAAAACCTGATAATTTATCGAAAACAGTTTTGTCTCCTGGCGTCCAAGTAGCACAACCGTCAATTTTTCTGTTTACTGTTTTTCCGGTTAATTTTCCGTTGTTTACTTCTTTTAGAGCAACTGTCCAACCCGTAGTTTGTGATTTGATTAATTCTTCTGCCGATTTGATATAATCATCATTTTCAGATGGATAAATATTTACCGCTTCTGCATCATAAGTTGCAGGGTCTGGATTTACTTTTAATCCATTGGCAAAACAATAATTAACAGTTGTTACCCAGTCTCCGTCACCTAAAACAGCAGATATTAAAGAACCTTTCATCGATTTTGGATCCGATTTCCAGCTTGGTGGCCCGATTAGTTTGTCTTCACCATAACTCATCCCAATGGCACCCATAACTTGTAGGTGGTATTTGTCTTTACCATATTTTTCGTCCAATGATTTTTGAGCCGAACTGATATAAAATGGAGCTCCGTCGCCCATAATCATTATCCCAAAAGCACTTTTATCTGACGTTGGAAAAGCTTCTCCTTTATCAAATTCTTCAATAAATTTCATTTGCATATTACGCAATTCTGTTAACCAGTCTTGACGAATGATTTCTAGATTTACGCCATTTTTTTCCATCAATGAACCCTTAGTGGTTTTTGGCCCACCATTAGCAACAATAATTCCCGAAGTTGCATTCCAAGCATAACCGGCAACTCTAACAACTGGTTTACTACTTACTTCAGATGAAATGCTTTTCGACGGAAGTCCTATTTTTTCAGCATTAGTAACATTATTTACATCAGTACTATTTAGTTCAATACCTGTAAGTTGTTTAGAAACTGCTGTCTTAATCCCTGGAGATATAAAATAAATTGCTCCTAAAATTGCTCCAATTCCTCCAGCTACAATTAGCAATTCTGAAAAAGTGGTTAGCTTTGTTGTTCTTAAAATTTTTCCCATTTTTATTTGAAATTTAGTCTTGTTTTTATGTTAATTCGAAAATTGTGTATTAAAAAATATCTCCAAAACCACCTGCATTCAATTTGTCATCTTTACTCATTTTGTAATTAGGACTTGAATATTTTGTAGAATCTGGAATGGTGCTGTCACCTGTTTTTATTTGGTCTGCCAAAGAATCTAATCTTGAATATAATTCGTCATTATCAACTGAATATTTAGATGTTAAAGTATCAATATCCAAAAGGTTCTCCGATGTTCTAGCAATATCTTGTGCAATGGTCGATGTAACTACTTCTAAAGCATAATCTAATTCCCAAGACTGGGTAAACATCATCGCACTTTTAGCACTTTCAGTGGCTTGTTTTGCGTTTTTAGCAAATTCGTATTCTTTACGAAGCATGGTGATTGTAGTGTCAAAATCGGCAATTTTTATATCTATTGCAGTTCCAGCCAAGGTTAATTTTCTATCCATTTTTCCTAACACATTGGCACGAACACCATATTTTTGAGTAAAGTTTTTGCTTTGCTCGTATTGGTTAGAAATTCGTTGCGAATCGCTTAATTTTCTAGCTAATTCGCTTTGCAAGGTTACATATTCGTCAGTATCTTTTGCACCAATTCCGTTTTGTTTTACCATTTCGTCCATGGCCGATTTTAATTTTTCCGACTGGCGTTGTAAACTTAAAATATCGTCTTGAAAAGTTTTAGCTTCTTTTTCCGATTTGCTGGCTTCAATTTCCATTTCGGTTTTTAAGCCTTTTAGTTTTGCTTTGGTGGCTTTAAAAACTTCACGGTTTTTAATCATCTTTTCCTTTTGTTCTTCTAATTCATTAAAAGGATTACTGTGTATTAACGCTTTATGAATATTTTTTGTTGCAAAACGCAAACCTTTCATAATTACTGGATACATCATCACCAAGAAAACAAGGAAAACTCCTGTTGCCGAAATGGCGATGGCTTGTCCTAACATGGTAAAAAGCGGCGGAAGTATATAAGTCCATGTTAAATAACCCAATCCACCCAATAATCCTGCAGCTAGAATCCAGAATAATGATTTTTCTCCTTTTTTGAGTGTGTCTTTGCTTAAAGCAATTTCCCCTTTCGACTCGTCGAAATGTTTAAGAATTGGTAATTCTGATAAAGCGGTTTTTTCTTGTTGGTATGTTGACATGATTATAAATATTGATTGATTCCTGTAACTACAGTATTAATTGATTCTAAAATTTTGTGTTTGGCTAAATTATTGGCTTCTATTTTGAGTTGAATTTCGGCAAACATTTCCTTATTATCTAAATCGATTCTTGCTAATTCTGCTTTTTTAGCTTCTACTTCTTTTTGAAGTTTTGTGATTTGAGTTTCTAAATCGGTAATGTTTTTAGAAAGATTGTATTTTTGAGTTGTAATTGTATTGTTTAAATCTTTGTTTTTTGAGTTTCCGGTTGAGTCGTATTTTGAATAAACTTTTTCGATTTCGGAGATATAAAATTTCGATTTTTCTAACAAAAATTCTTTAGATAAATCGCTTTTAATTGTTTTTCCCATTGTAAAAGCCATCTGATAACTCTGCGGATTTGTTGGTCCAACTGCCATGACTGATTTGTACATTTCAAAAAAATCGAAACCTTCACTATTCAATCCTTCAAAACCACGGTTGTAAACATCTAGAATTTCGTTAATAAAAGGATTGTTAGTGTTTCCAACAGGAACTGAATTTACAATTGTATTGGTTTCAGGAAATTTAGTATCGTTTGTGTTTACGGCTGCTTGTGTTTTGATTTCTTCTTTTGGAGCAGATGCATTTTCATCATTCACAAAAATGCTTTTCCAATTAAAACTTTTTTCGGACATTGGTTTTTTATTAGTTGTTTACTTCAGTTATACGTTCTAAAATAGAAAAAGTTACTATTTTAAAATTAAAAACTAAAAATAGTTATTTTATCAACATGAATTCAGATTTTTTTATGTCAATCCTTCTTCATCTAGAATTTTCACAAAATGAAAGCCTTTTGGGCCAAAACCTTGATTATAAAAGAATCGATGCGCTTTAAAATTATGTGTATAAGCATCTAAAACTATGTTTGTACAACCAAAATCTAGTGCTTTTTGATTTACATAATCTGTTAATAATTTTCCAATCCCTTTAGAACGATAATCCGGATGCACAATAAAATTATCAATTTCTAAATATTTTCCTGACCAGAGTTTTATACCAAACCAACAGCCGGTTATCCCGATACATTTTTCATTATCAAAAACGGCTATTTGAGTATAATTGTGCGGAATCATTTCCTGAAGATACGATGCGTATTTTTCGATAGTGAGTTTTGGATACAAAAATTGTATCATCTCAAATTGAGCTAACATTTCTTGAATTGTGGTGAGTTCTTTTGTTTGCAATGTAAAAGAAATTAGTTTTAGTAAAAATACACAAATTTTCGTATTCAAAAAACAAGTACATTTGCTTCTTTTTTATAAATTCACAATGAAAGTTTATTCTATATTACTTACCTTCTTTTTGTTTTCAACAGTTTTATTTTCTCAGGAATATCCTGAAACTAAAAAAACGCCTAATACAATTATAAAACATAAAATTTCTTATCAAGATGATTATTCTTGGTTAGAGAATATGCGATCTGATGAGGTTAGTAATTGGGTGGATAAGCAAAATGAATTTACTAACAACCATTTGTTGGAAGTAAACAAAACCTATTCTTTAGTTTCGAAAATAAGAGAATACGATACGCGAACAACGTATAGTTTGCCAAATAAAATTGGAAAATATTTCTATGCTCGTTATCGTAAAGACAAGAAGAAACCGGCTAGTTTATATTTCATGAAATCGTTAGATGATGAACCTGTAGAAATCGCAAATCCAAATAAGATTTATCCTGAAAGCAATGTTACCATAAGCGGTTATTATCCTTCTAAAAACTCTTCAAATTTAGCCTACAAAATAAGTATTGATGGAAGTGACAAACAGGAAATCAGATTTGTAGATTTATTTAAAAATAAGAATTTAGACGATGTTTTAAAAAATGTAAAGTTTTCTAATGTTTCGTGGAACAAAGATCGCGGTATTTTTTACAAACAAAATAGCAACAAAGATTTTTTTGCTCAAGATTCTACTTTTAAGTTGTATTATCATAGAATTGGGAGTTTACAAGATAATGATGAGCTTATTTTTGACACTACCAAAAGCGGAAATAATGTTAGCTTTTTTACATCAATCAATAAACTTTTTGTTATAGAAACAAATAAAACAGATGGTCTTAAAAATTATTATTATAGTGATTTAGATAATGACACTTTTAAACTTAATAAATTTATTGAAAACGACGATTCCGATTTCGAATTCATAAATTACTATAAAGGCAGAGTCTATTTTACTTCCAAAAAAATGAATTGGGGAGACATTCGATCCTTTGATATTCAGAACAGAAAAGACGAAAAAACGGTTATTCCTCAAATTTATACTCATTTATTAGATCACACTTTTTTCTCAGATGATTATTTAATTTGTAAATACAAAACGCTTGGCAAGTATTATATTATATTCTATGATTATGAAGGAAAATTAATCCGAAAAATAGAAGTTCCAAACGGAATGGACATAGAATTCATTAATTTTGACAAGGAAACTAAAGATTTTTATTTTGGTGTTCATTCCTATACTTTACCTTTTCGAAACTTTAAAGTAAATATAGAAACAGGAAAGGAGCAACCTTTTTTTAGTTTAGCAAACCCACCAAAACCGACACTTTTTCCATTAAATTATTTTGAAACAAAAATTATAACCTATAAAAGCAGAGATAATGTAGATATTCCTATCACAATTATCTATAAAAAAGGACTTCTGCTTGATGGAAAAAATCCAACATTATTAGAAGCCTATGGTGGATTTGGATCAGTAAGTTCACCTAATTACGATACGGGCTTGTTATATTTCCTTGAAAAAGGTGGCGTTTTTGCTTACGCAGAAATTCGTGGTGGCGGAGAAAAAGGAGGGAAATGGCATGAAGATGGAAAAGGATTAAAAAAAATGAATTGCTTTAATGATTTTATAGATGCTGCCGAATATTTAATTAAAGAAAAATATACTTCGTCAAACAAATTAGCAATCACTGGTGCCTCGCAAGGCGGATTATTAGTTGGTGTTGCAATTACAAAAAGACCAGATTTATTTAAGGTTGCTATACCAAAAGTTGGGGCTTTCGATATGATTAATTTCGATTTATTTACAGTAGGAAACCGTCATTATAGAGAATATGGAAATGTAAAAAACGAAGCCGATTTTGTAAACTTGTTAAGTTATTCTCCTTATCATAATGTAAAAAAAGAAGAGAATTATCCAACAACATTAATAATTACTTCCGAAAATGATGATAGAGTACCGCCACAACATTCATACAAATTTGCTGCTGCATTACAAAACAGAACGACTCAAAAAAATCCAATTTATATAATGACTAGTCCTAAATAATCGATACAGATTATTAGACAAAAATAGATAAATTAAACAGCACCAAAAACGTTTTTGGTGCTGTTTTTAGTTTTATAGGT
>NZ_JAYSSZ010000210.1:0-8545 GCF_043720215.1 Flavobacterium sp.
TCACAAAAATTAACACCGCAGCTATAATGATTGTTACATAACCACCATGAGGAAATTTATCTAAACAAGCTATTAAGAAACTAAACTCAATAATTAAGTATAACAAAATTAAAGGCAAAATAATATATAATGCAACTCTCTTTATCACCATATAATATATAAGCAATAGCGTAGTCATAATCATACAAAGTACAATAGCAAGACCATAAGCGGCTTCCATTTTTCCTGATTCTTCAAAGTATAATACGATACCAATACAACCAGCTAGCAATAACCAGTTTATAGACGGTATGTAAATTTGTCCTTTTTGATCTGTTGGATATTTAATTTTTACTTTTGGCCAGAAATTCAATCTCATAGCTTCATTTATCAATGTAAATGAACCGGAAATTAATGCTTGTGAAGCAATTACAGCAGCCATTGTAGCAATTACAATTCCGTATGGTTGAAACCAATCTGCCATTATCATATAAAACGGATTTGCATTATTAGGATTTATACTTGCTAAAGTTTGACCTTGGTGTTTTATCAAATAAGCACCTTGTCCAAAATAATTCAGAAGTAAAGCAATTTTTACAAAAATCCAACTGATACGAATATTTTTTCGTCCACAATGTCCCATATCAGAGTATAATGCTTCAGCTCCTGTGGTACATAAAAAAACAAAACCTAAAACATAAAAACCTTCAGGATGTATACTTAATAATTTATATGCATAATAAGGGTTTACTGCACTTAACACTTCATAGTTTTGTGTTATTTGCAATATACCAAGAACAGCTAGCATACCAAACCAAACCATCATCATTGGGGCAAAAAACTTACCTACAAGACTAGTTCCGAATTGTTGAATTATAAATAATACACACAAAATCGCAATAACAATTGGTACCGTATTTATATCAGGATAATATATTCGTATTCCTTCCACTGCAGATGCTACTGAAATTGGTGGCGTAATGATTCCATCAGCAAGTAAAGCACTTCCTCCAATAATTGCTGGAATTATAAGCCATTTTACTTTGGTTCGTTTTACTAATGCGTACAACGCAAAAATTCCTCCTTCACCATTATTATCTGCCGAAAGTGTAATTAGAACATATTTCAGAGTTGTTTGTAGCGTTAATGTCCAGAATATTGCCGAAATACCACCTAAAACAACTTGAGGATCAATAGAATGTAATCCAATTATAGATTTCATTACATATAATGGAGAGGTTCCTATATCTCCATAAATAATCCCTAAAGTTATTAGTAATCCTGCAATTGACCATTTGCTATGTATGTCTTGCCCGTGTGAAGTACTCATATTGTTTTCGTGTTTGAAAAAGAAAACAAAATTAAAATATTTAATCCGATTAGATTACAATTTTTATTAAAATTTATAATCCATTCTGTACAAAAATTAGTAATTTAGAATTTTAAAATTTTAATATGAAAAAAATAGTTTCTATTTTGTTGATTACTAGTGCTTTTTGTTCCTGCATTACAGATAAAAATTTCATAAAAAATCCTAGATTTTCTAAAATTAGCATTGATACTCTTTTGAATGAAAAAATTAGTTCTCGAGCTTTATTAATAGATAATAATAAAGCATGGTATGCAGGAAATAATGGTAATTACGGTTATGTTTCTCTCGATTCTACTACTAATTTTAATGGTGTTATTGCTAAAGAAAACCTAAAAATTGAGTTTAGAAGCATTGCGCAAACTTCCAAATATATTTTTGTTCTATCTGTTTCAAATCCAGCTTTGTTGTATCAAATAGCAAAAGATGGTTCACAGATAAAATTAGTATATCAGGAAGACCACGAAAAAGTATTTTATGATTCGATGCAGTTTTTTAATGATGATGAAGGAATAGCGATAGGGGATCCAATCGAAGACTGTCCGTCTATAATAAAAACGAGTGATGGAGGGCAAACTTGGCAAAAAATATCTTGCAAGAAATTACCAAAATTTGCAGATGGCGAAGCTTTTTTTGCTGCGAGTAATACCAATTTAATCATAAAAGATGATGTTATTTGGATGGTTTCTGGTGGAAAAAAATCTAGAGTTTTTCATTCTTCGGATAAAGGAGAGACATGGGAAACAGTTGAAACACCAATAATTCAAGGGCAAGCAATGACTGGTATTTTTACTGCCGATTTTTATGATTCGACAATTGGATTTATTGCAGGCGGAAATTATGAAAAATTAGAACAAAATTTTCAAAATAAAGCAGTAACAAATAATGGAGGCAAAACATGGAAATTAATTGCTGACAAGCAAGCATTTGGTTACGCTTCTTGTATTCAATATATTCCTAATACTGGAGGAAAAGCTATTGTAGCTGTAAGTGCAACGGGGCTTTATTATTCCAGAAATGGAGGAAAAAAATGGAAACAACTAGCTACAGACAAAGATTTTCTAACTATTCGGTTTATAGATAATAAAACCGCGATTGTTACAGGAAAAAATAGAATTGTAAAAATTAGTTTTAAATAAAAACTATTTAATTTTTCTGAAATCTTCCTTGTCGTTGTTTCATCTTGTTTAAAAGAGTATTCTTGAATTCTTCTTCCAAACCTTTTAGCAATACTATTTTCTGAGGGCTAATTACTCCTTGCAAATCTTTTACAAATTGACGTTTTTTAGTTTCCATTGTAGCATCAATGTTTTCTGACTCATTTAACAATTTTAGAGTTTCTGAATCTGACATTCCGGAAGTGTTTTCAGGTTTAAGCCTAAGCATTAATTGCTTTTTTTGCTTATGTAAATCCATTTGAGCATCACTAAATTTATTAAAAAGAGGCCAAAATTTTTCAGCTTCTTGACTTGTCAAATCAAGTTTGGTCGAAATAAATGCCACACGAAGTGCTTTTACACGTTCTGCTCTTTTCTCAAAATCTTGTGCAAAACTTATAGTGCATAAAAATAGTAGTAAGATTGTAATTATTTTTTTCATTTTGTATGTTTTAATATAAATAGTCTTTTGCATAATTTTCTGTTTCTTGATCGTATAACTCTAACGATTTCTCAATCATTGTAATGTCATCGTCTGACAAATGCTCGATAATATCTTCAGTAGTTATAGATGTTTCATAAGCTAAATAATCTTCGGTACTTATATCTTCAGTTTTAGTATTATTTAAATACATTGTTATAAATAAACCAATTACAAACACCGCAGCTACTGACGAAAACCAAAATTTTCTAGTCTTAAAAAGAGAAATTACTTTCACTTCTCTTTCAGGAAGCTGGCTCATTATTTTAGCTTCAAACTGTTCAAAATAGTTTTCTGGAACTCTAAATCCGCTGTCTATTTTTGGGTCGTTATTCAAATCAAATTGTTTCATGTTATTAAGACTACTATTATATAAAAAGGTTTAATCTATTTTTAAAAAATCTTCAATTTTTTTCACTGCATGAAAATAGGAAGCTTTCAAAGCACCAACCGAAGTTCCTGTTATTTCTGCTATTTGTTCGTATTTTAGTTCTTCAAAGTATTTCATTTTAAAAACCAATTGTTGTTTTTCGGGCAGAATTGCAATTGCTTTTTGTAATTTGAGTTGAATCTCATTACCATCAAAATAAACATCACTTTCCAACTTATTTATGGCTTTTTGTTGCGCTTCCTCGCTCGAAATACCACTTTTTTTTGCTCGTTGTTGCATAAAAGTGATGGCTTCATTAGTCGCGATACGATACATCCAAGAAAAAAGTTTGCTATCGCCCTTAAAATTCTTCAAATTCTGAAAAACCTTCACAAACGTATTCTGCAATACATCATCGGCATCATCATGACTCAAAACCATGTTTCGCACATGATTATACAACGGTTTTTGATACAATTGTAAGAGCTTCCTAAACGCATCATTTTGCGTTTTCGGATTCAATAATTCGGCGATAAAAGCTTTTTCGTCTTGCAAAAGTAGGTTTGTTTTATAAGTAAGACTAAAGATATTCAAAAAGGTTTAATTTAATTTTTTTTGTAGCGAATATTTCCGCCTTCTTGCAAATCATATTCCTGCTGTTGTTACAATCTGTCATTGCTTTGTTCCTTGCAATGACAGGATTTCCACTTCCATCAGTCCCGAAGCTTCGGGATATTTAGGAATCAAATTGAATTCTTGTAATTTCTTTAAAAAAGCAATCCAACTTTCCTTTGCAACTTTGTACCTTAGCCGCACAGAACCTTAGCCACTTAAAAAAATGATTCAAACTGTAATTTTCGATATGGACGGCGTAATTGTAGATACCGAACCTGTTCATCATTATGCTTACAACCAACATTTCGCAGAACTTAATATTGAAGTTTCTAACGAAATGTATGCTTCATTTACAGGTAATTCGACTCGAAATGTTTTTCAGAAACTAAAAGAAAGTTTCAAACTAGAACATGAAGTCGAAGATTTAATTCTGCGAAAACGGCATTTGTTTAACAATGCCTTCGATACTAAACCAGATTTAGAACTCATAGATGGCGTACACAAACTCATTCAGAATTTGCACTCCAATAAAATACAATTAATAGTTGCTTCATCAGCTTCAAAAAGTACAATCAATAGGGTTTTTAATCGATTCGATTTACATCAATATTTTACACATATTGTTTCGGGTGAAGATTTTCCAAAATCGAAACCAGATCCAGCCATTTTTTTGCATGCTGCTTCATTATCTATAGCACCAAAAGATAATTGTATTGTTATAGAAGACAGCACAAACGGAATAAAAGCTGCAAAAGCTGCAGGAATTTACTGTATAGGTTATGATAGTGTGAATTCTAAATTGCAAGATTATTCCCTAGCAGATAGAATAATTAGTCATTTTGATGAAGTAAGTTTCGACAAACTTACTTAACCAACCGCTTCTTTATAAACTCTCAAGCAACGTTCTCGTGCAAATTTGTGTTCTACGATAGGTTCAGGATAGTGGGAAGTTTCTAATTCTGGAATCCATTTTTTGATGTATTTTAAGTCTTTATCGAACTTTTTTATTTGTTCTGTTGGATTAAAAATCCTGAAATAAGGTGCTGCATCTACACCAGAACCAGCCGCCCATTGCCAGTTGCCTACATTACTTGATTGCTCGTAATCTAAAAGTTTTGTAGCAAAGTAAGTTTCTCCCCAACGCCAATCGATTAGTAAATGTTTGCATAAAAAACTGGCTACTATCATTCTCACTCTATTGTGCATGTGTCCAGTTGTATTAAGCTCTCTCATTCCTGCATCTACAAAAGGATAACCTGTTTTTCCATCACACCATTTTTGGAATAAATCCTCATTGTTTTCCCAAATAATAGCATCGTATTTTTCTCTAAAACTTTTATGTATAGTATGTGGAAAATGCCACAATATTTGCATAAAAAATTCCCTCCAAATGAGTTCTTTAAAAAAAGTTTCATTTTTACTCTTTATAGCTTCTTTCATCATTTTTCTTACAGAAACGGCTCCGAAACGAAGATAAATCCCTAAAAAAGAAGTTTTATTTAGTGATGGAAAATTTCTTGTAGCTTCATAATTGTCTATCAGATTTTCTGAAATATCATAAGGAGTTATGGTTATTTTTGAAGTCTCAAATCCTATCGCTTTTAGACTCAAAAAAGGGTAGGAGTGAACGCAAATTTTATCTAAATAATCTTCAGAATTGTAATTTTTTAGTGTTATTTGCTTAAATTTTTCCTTCCATTTGTTAGAATAAGGTGTATAAACTACATAAGGTTTTCCGTCGTCTTTTGTGACTTCACTTTTTTCGAAAATGACTTGATCTTTGCTGGTTAGAAATTGGATATTGTGGTTCACAAAAAGCTGATTCAGTTCTTTATCTCGTTTGCGAGCATAAGGTTCATAATCATGGTTTGTGTAAATTGTTTTTACTTTATTTTCAGTAATTAGTTTTTCGAAAATTTCTGATGGTTTTCCGTGAAAAATAGCTAATGATTTTCCTTTATCTTGCAATTGTTCCTGCATTTTTACTACTAATTCATGTATAAAAGTTACACGAGAATCATCCTTGGGTAATTGAGAAAGTATGTTATCATCGAAAATGAATATAGGTAAAACAGTTTCATCACTATTTAAAGCATGAAAAAATCCTACATTATCATCTAATCGCAAATCACGGCGGAACCAGAATATGTTCATTTGTAAAGTTTTGTTGTAAAACAATGTTGTAAAAAAACGTCAAGTTACGATTTAGCCCCGATAGCAGTGCAAATCCTTTTTATTTTTTAATAAAAAGATTGTAATGAATAGCGGGATTATGGCTGTAAAAAATCGGAATGTTGTGCTCCTAAAGATTTTAATTGTTGACTAAAAGTGTTGACATTCCGCCATCGACATGGAAAATTTGACCAGAAATCCAACTGCTTTTATCACTAATCAGGAAGTTCGCCATTTGTGCAATATCATTTGCAGTTCCGAAACGTTTTAGTGGATGACGCAAGGCTGATTTCTCTTTTTTCTCGTCGTTATTTAGGAATTTATCGGCTAGTGGTGTATCAGTTAGCGATGGTGCAATCACGTTTACCCTAATTTTAGGTGCATACTCGGCAGCAAGTGCTTTTGCAAAACCTTCGATGGCTCCTTTTGCAGCGGCAACACTAGTATGAAAAGGCATTCCCATACTTGCCGCAACACTACTAAACAAGACGATACTTGATTGTTGTGTAGCAGTTAGATTGGGTAAAACAGATTGAATTACTCTGACAGCTCCTATAAAATTAATTTGTAAATCATTTTCGAAAGCTTCTATTTTTAGTGCTTTGAATGGTCGCAGGTTGATGCTTCCTGGGCAATATATTAAGCCGTCGATAACATCGGGTAATTTTGAGGTGTCTAATGTGTCAGTAGTAACATCGAAAGGAATGTGTGTGACATTCAAATTGGTTAAACCTTCACTTGTTCTCGAAGCTACAAATATTTTATTTCCAGACTCTAATTCTTTAGCAATAGCGAGCCCAATTCCGTAGGAACCTCCTATTAACAATATATTTTTCATGATTATTGTTGTTTAAATTCTCCAAAAAGTTCAATTAGTTTTTTTTCTCTGTATTCGAATATTTCTTTCAATTTTGGTTTCACTAAAAAAGGATGAACTAATTGCCCTAATATCCCCAATGGAATTTTATAATCTATAATATCTTCCATTTCGACACCACCAGGAATTTCTCTTAAAAAATGTTTGTGATGCCAAAGAGAGTAAGGACCAAAACGTTGTTCGTCGACAAAATATTTTTTATCTTCAACATGTGTGATTTCAGTTACCCATTTGGTTTTTATTCCTAAAACTGGCGTTACAATATATTGAATAATTTGTCCAGCAAACATAGGTTTATCTGCACCAGATTTTATTATAAAACCCATATAATCAGGTGTTATAGTTTTTAGATTTTTAGGATCTGAAAGAAAATCCCATGCTTGTTGTAAGGTTATTGGTAAATTTTGTTTTGAATGTAAAGTATAAATTTTCATTTGATAATAATTTTGTGTAAATGTACGAATGTTTGATGTTTTTACTATAAAGTTAAACAAAATATTTTCATTTTATCTTTTTCTTAACAATTGATTTGGATTTGAAACTTTATCTTTGAGAAAATAAATTTTTAAAAAATGTATAAAATAATTGTTGCCATAGCCCTTATGATTGCTTCTTATACGATTGAAGCTCAAGTAAAAATGCCACAAGCGAGTCCAAAATCGACGCTAATACAAACAGTTGGTTTGACAGATATTGATATTGAATATCACCGACCAAGTGCAAAAGGAAGAGTTGTTTTTGGGAATTTAGTTCCTTTTGATAAAGTTTGGAGAACTGGTGCAAATGAGAATACAACAATCACTTTTACAGATGATGTTATTATAAACGGCTCACCTTTAAAACAAGGAAAATATGCTATTTATACCATACCGAAACCTGATAATTGGGAAGTTATTTTTTATTCAGATACTAATAATTGGGGGAATCCAGAAGTTTGGGACGAAGCAAAAGTGGTGTTAAAAGTAAATGCAAAACCAGAGACTTTAGACAGAAATATCGAGACATTTACAATTGGAATAAATAATACAGATATTAATTTTGCAAATCTTGAATTTTCTTGGGAAAAAACAATTGTTGCTGTTAAAATTGAAGTTCCTACACAAAAAGCAACTATGGCAAGCATAGATAAAACACTTTCAGGACCTACGGCTGGAGATTATTACTCATCGGCACAATACTTTTTTCAATCTAACGGAGATTTAAATAAAGCACTTACCTATGTGAATAAAGCATACGAATTGAACCAGAAAAAACCATATTGGTACACTCGTTTGAAATCTCAAATACAAGCTAAATTAGGTGATAAAAAAGGTGCTATTGAAACCGCTAAAATTTCTTTAGCAGCAGCACAAATAGCAAAAAATGAAGATTATGTAAAAATGAATCAAGACAGCATTGCAGATTGGTCTAAGAAATAATTTTGCCAAAAATTGACTAGTCCTAAATAATCGATACAGATTATTAGACAAAAATAGATAAATTAAACAGCACCAAAAACGTTTTTGGTGCTGTTTTTAGTTTTATA
>NZ_JAYSSZ010000211.1:0-8531 GCF_043720215.1 Flavobacterium sp.
TTTTTCATTTTAATTTTTGTTATCAATGCAACTTTTTGTTTCTCCCAAAACGAGTCTCAAAAAAGTCTAGACAGCTTGTATGTTTTAATTGATAATGAAAATAAGGATCAAGAAAAAATTAAACACTATTTGGCACTATGTAGCATTTATAGAAATAGCAACAGTACTGAACTAAATGCTTGCAACGAAAAATTACTAACAATTTTAAAAAAAAACAAATAGTACTGGAGCATTAGGGCATTATTATTTAAACAAGTCTGTTGTATATTTTAATCAAGATAAATACAAACAATCATTATCACTTGCCTTAAAGTGTCAGGTTTTATTTAAAAAAAAACAGAGATACACTAACGTATCTTTCTGCTGTTATTAGAGCCTCAGATTGTTACGTGCAATTTAGTGAGATTGAAAAAACTAAAAATATTTTAAAAAAGAATTTAAAATTAGCTTTAACTCAAGAAAATACGGTAGTTTCTACTTTTTATACAAAAATCGCTCATTCCTACATATACCAAGATTCTATACAATCTGGGCTTCGCTATTATAAAAAGACAGTTCCGTACCTTTCACAAAAAAGGTCTCAAGCAAATGCTCTTTTTTACGAAAGGCTTTCTATGGTTTATAGAAAACTGAGACAAAAGGAGAAAGCATTGTACTATATTGATCTTGCTGTAAAAAATGCTCCACCTGAAGTTCTCTTTTTAATGGAAGCTAAAAAGGCTTATATGTTAAATGCAACAAGTCATTATAAAGAAGCGCTTCAATTAAGTCTAAAAAATTACAAAACTATATTAAGTAAAAACAAAACGCATATATGGCAATACAATTTAATTTTATATAATATTTCGAATTCCTATTTTCATTTAAAGCAGTATGATGCAGCAGAATATTACATTAAAAAAGTAATTGATAAAAAAAATACTATTGTAGAAAAAAAAATAGATTGTTTTATCCTTTTAAGTAAAATTCACCTTGATTTGAATAATAAAGTACTAGCACAAAGTTATATTAACAAAGCATTAATTTTTAGAGATTCAATATATCCTACTTATCCAAACATTGTTTTATACGACGAGGTTGCAAAAATAGAAGAACGATTAGGGAATTTTGAAAAAGCACTTTTTTATCATAAAAAAAAGACGGAGTTAGAAATTGATAATTTAACAAAACTCAACAATGAAAAAGTGTTTGAGTTACAAACAGATTTTGATGTAGCGCTAAAAGACAAGAATATTGCCGTTTTAGTGCAAGAAAAAAAATCTGATTTAAAAGAAAAAATCAAGCAAAGTGAAAATCTATTATTTGTTTCCGTTGCTTTATTTTTTGCTTTTTTATTCTTGTTGTTTTATGTAAAAAACTACAAAGCAGTAAAAACAAAAAACCTCGTTATTGAAAGTGAAAAGTTACTGGTAAAAAAATCCCTAATAGAAAAGGAAACCTTACTCAAAGAAATTCACCATCGGGTTAAGAATAATATGCAACTTGTTATTAGTTTGCTTAAAATACAAGCCCGAGATAGCAAAAAATTATCTATTGAGAATTTTATAGAAATTAGCGAAAACCGCATACGATCTATGGCGTTAATTCACGAATATCTCTATGAGTCAGAAAATATAAATTATGTAAATTTTGAGGAGTATATAAACAGGTTAAGCAGTTCGTTACTAAGTTCCTTTTCAGGTCAAAGTGATATAAAAATAGAAACCGAAATAGAGAATGCCCATTTTGATATAGAAACATCAATCCCGTTAGGACTTATTATAAACGAGTTGGTTATAAACGCTTTCAAACATGCTTTTGTAGGCAAAGAACAAGGCATCATAAAAATTAAGTTGTTTTATAAAGAAGGTTTACACCATTTAATAATTAGCGATAACGGCGTAGGCATTGCCAATAATACTGAAAACGGCACAAGTATAGGTTTAAAAATAGTAAAGCTGCTTGTTTCTCAAATTAACGGTGTGATGGAAATCAAAAACGACTCTGGCACCCATTTTATAATACAATTTACCAATAACAACCACACAAATGAATAATAAAATACTCATTGTAGAAGACGAACTCTTAATTGCTCTAGACATGCAAGGCACACTAGAAAAGTTGGGTTTTGAGGTAATTATCGATATAACATCGGTAGAACAAGCCATTGTATGTATAGAAGAGCAACAGCCCATATTAGTTTTAATAGATATTAATTTGAATAAAAGCAAAGACGGTACACATTTAGGGCACTACTTGTTACAAAAAGATACAATACCTTATATATATGTTACCTCCTATGCTGACAAAGCAACTATAGATCAAGTAAATGCAACTAGACCACACGGCTATCTGGTAAAACCTTTTAAAGACGAAGATTTAAAAGTAACTATATCGGTGGTTTTAAATAATTATTACCACAAAAAAATTGATGCTGCTCGCAATAATGAAAATGAAAAAGATTTTGTGCCACAGCGAATTAGAAAAGTGGTTAATTATATAAATTCAAATATTGATAAAAAGATCGAAATTCACGAACTGGTAGCACTAACCGAATGGAAAACAGATCATTTGATATGGCTTTTCTCCAAGTATCTACATGTAACTCCTTACCAATATATTCTGTCCAGAAAAATGGATAAAGCAAAGTCACTATTGGAAGAAACGGATATTCCTATTAACGAAATTGCTTTTGATTTAGGTTTTGAAAGCCATAGCAATTTTTTTCTAGCTTTTAAGAAAATAGTAGAAGATACTCCCGAGAATTATAGAAAAAAAACATCAATTAACAAATAAGATTTAAGTTGGTTACAAGAATAAATAACGAAAAAGACTGCTGTAATAAGCAGTCTTTTTTTTATAAAAATAGTTGTGTTTTTTAGTAATATGACAATTATCATTTCTTTTAATTTTTGGGTACTTTATTTTTGACATGTAAATTATACTTATGTCAGTTTCTTTAATTCAAAAATATAATGTTCCTGGTCCAAGATACACCAGTTACCCTACCGTTCCGTATTGGGATGAAAATAATTTTTCTCAACAACTTTGGAACGAAACATTAAAAAAATCATTCGACGAAAGTAATACTACCGAAGGAATTAGCCTATATATACATTTACCATTTTGCGAAAGCTTGTGCACTTTTTGTGGTTGTAATAAGAGAATTACAAAAAATCATGCTGTCGAAAAAAATTATATAGAAGCCATTCTAAAAGAATGGTCGTTGTATTGTAAAATATTGGACGCTAAACCAATTATAAAAGAAATTCATTTAGGCGGAGGAACACCTACCTTTTTTTCTACAGAAAATTTAGAAAGTTTAATAAACGGTATTTTTTGTCATGCTAGTAAAGCTGAAAATTACGAGTTTAGTTTTGAAGGGCATCCAAACAATACGACACGAGAACATCTACAAACACTATATGATTTAGGATTTAGAAGAGTAAGTTTTGGTGTTCAAGATTATTCTGAAAAGGTTCAAAAGGCGATTCATAGAATTCAGCCATTTCAAAACGTAGCAAAAGTTACTTTTTGGGCTAGAGAAATTGGATATACATCTATTGGACATGATTTGATTTTTGGATTACCTTTTCAGGAACTAGATAATGTTATAGATACTATTGAAAAAACAAAATCATTGCTGCCTGATCGATTGGCATTTTACAGTTATGCTCACGTGCCTTGGATAAAAGGAAATGGGCAACGTGGATTTAAAGATGAAGATGTTCCTAAAGATGATGAAAAAAGAAGATTATATGAAATAGGTAAACAATCATTATATAAAAATGGTTACCACGAAATTGGAATGGATCATTTTGCTTTAAAATCAGATAGTTTATATAATGCTTTTGAAAACGGAAAATTACACCGCAATTTTATGGGTTATAGTGCTTCAAAAACACAACTAATGATTGGTTTGGGAGTGTCGTCTATAAGTGATAGTTGGTATTGTTTTGCTCAAAATGCTAAAGACCTCGAATCCTATTACCAGATGCTCGAATCAGATAAACTACCTATTTTGAGAGGGCATTTACTAACTGATGAAGATTTAATTATTAGAAAACATATATTAAATTTGATGTGTCAATTTAAAACTTCTTGGGAAAACGAATCTAGTTATTTTAAAGAAATACCAGAAGTTTTAGTACAACTAAAAGAAATGGAAAAAGACGGTTTTTTAATTATAAATAAAAATACAATCGAAGTTACTGAAGCAGGAAAACCCTACGTACGTAATATTTGTATGGCATTCGACTTAAGATTAAAACGAAAAGCACCTGAAACGGAGTTGTTTTCGATGACGATTTAAATAGAAACTAGTTTAATGACAATTAGGAGTTGATTGAATAAACAAGCTCATGTTATTTGGAGAAACATAAGGAATTCCTAATCCTAAACCTCTTAATACAAAAAGCAAACCAATACAAACGCCCACATAAGGAATTGTTTTTTGTATTTTATTCCGAATAGGAATGGTTAAAAATGAATTTAAATAAACTACGCTACTCATCAAAGGGACAGTTCCTAATCCGAATAAAAACATATACAAAATACCAAAGCCTGCACTTTGCATAGCAATTGCACCAAATAGAGCAACGTAAACCATTCCGCAAGGTAAAAAGCCATTTAGTAAACCTATTGTGAATAAGGATTTGTAACTTTTGTTTTTAAATTGATTTCCTAGCGTCGTTTTTATTTTAGATATTAATCTAAAAATTGGTTTCGAAAAATTATACTTCATAAAAACCTTTTCTGGAATTAGAATTGTCAAAATCATTGCAAATCCAATAAATATTGATAATTTTTGTTGAAATCCAGCAAGAAAAAAACCTTTACCAAGTAATCCAAAAACCAATCCAATGATTGCATATGCAGATAATCTTCCTAGATGGTAGGTTATTATTTGTGTCACTTTTTTTGTGGGATTATTTCTATCTACAGGTAACATCATAGCAATTGGTCCGCACATACCTATGCAGTGTAAAGAAGATATTAGACCGAAAATAAAAGCAGTGTATAGCATTTAGATTTAAGATTAACGATTTAAGATTGAAATCTTATTTCAAATAAATAACATCTTTTGTTAAATATAATTTTCCATTGTATTGCCATTCCATATTAATGTCCCAACGACCGCCTACCAATCTTTGTTTAGGTATGAGTAAAGTAGAACTAGATAAAGAAATTGGAATTTCGAAATCTAATTTTTTGTTAGACGGTCTATAAAGGGACACTTTTCCTTTAATGTCTTTTGAGATAAATACTGACGGAAATTCAATTGAAATCGTATCAGAATTCACCGTTATTATGGGTTTTAATTTTAAATCCTGTGCATTTTGAATTCTTAGCATTTCTTCTCCAAATTTTGCATCATGTTTGTAGTATTCCTCTACAACTAACTCATTGTCATATTTTGAATTCGATTGAACTTTGAAAACAAAATATAAAATAAAGCTCATAAATAACGCAAAAGCGATGACAATTCCTGTTCCCCAATTAATTTTCATATTCTTCATTTTTTTAATAGTTAATCAAAACTTCTAGGACTTAAAAAACTTGTGGTTGTCGTTTCAATTTTTTCATTTCCATTGTAAACATCAACCTTAATTTTTGTTCTATCATTTTCTAATAAAAACTCATTGATTTCTACGAATAATGTGCCTTCATTCATGGCTTGTTTTTTTACTATAAAATCTTGTTTTCCAACTACTTTTATAGTTCCTTTTATATTATGTAGTTTGAAATGAATGTCATTAAAATCATTATTGGTTTTATTAATGATTTTAAAAGTGAAAATATTGCTAATATTATTTCCTTTATGTTCATACAACTGACCAGGAAGTCTTAAAATAACTGTTTCGACTTCATTTCTTAAAAATAGTAATCCTGTTAATATTCCAATTAAAATTGCTAAAACAGCCGTATAACCTTTCATTCTAGTAGTAAACTTGAACTTAGATTTTTTCTCGATTTCGTCCCCAGATGCATATCTTATCAATCCCTTTGGCAAACCAACACTTTTCATAATAGTATCACATTCATCGATACAAGCTGTGCAATTGATGCATTCTAATTGTGTTCCGTTTCGAATATCTATACCAGTTGGGCAAACATTTACACATTGAAAACAATCAATACAGTCTCCTTTTCCAGTAGTTTCTCGGTCTTCCTTTTTATTAAATTTTGCTCGACCTAATTCTTTTTCTCCTCGAACAAAATCGTAAGCTACATTTATAGATTTGTTGTCTAAAAGTACACCTTGCAATCGTCCGTAAGGACAAGCAATAATACAAACTTGTTCTCTAAACCAGACAAAAACAAAATAAAAACCCCCTGTAAAGATTAATAATGATATTAATGTACTTGTATTGTTTTCAGGATTTTCTTCAATAATTTTTAGCAATTCATCACTGCCAATTATGTATGCAAGAAAAACATTGGCAATAAAAAAAGATATGATTAAAAAAAGAAACCATTTTATTCCTTTTTTTCTAATTTTTTCTGCATTCCATTCTTGTTTCGATAACCTGATTTGCGAGCCACGGTCTCCTTCTATCCAATATTCTATTCGGCGAAAAACCATTTCTAAAAATATGGTTTGCGGACAAATCCAACCGCAGAATATTCGTCCAAAAATTACTGTAAACAGAATGACGAAAACTACTCCGACAATCATGAACAGGACAAATAAATAGAAATCTTGTGGCCAAAAAGGGAATCCGAAAATATTAAAACGACGTTCTAAAATATTAAACATCATAAACTGATTGCCATTTATTTTTACAAACGGATTGGCAACTAAAACAATCAATAAAAAATAACTAATCCACTTTCTGTAATCATAAAATTTGCCAGAGGGCTTTTTTGGAAAAAGAAATTTTCTATGGCCTTCTTCATCTATAGTCCCAATTGTATCTCTAAAAGATTCGTCAGATATTTTTGACATTTTGGTTAAATTTATTTAAACTATTTTAGATAGCTAAATGTTATACAGATAATTTATTTAGCTACAGTATCTACCCAAACTTCTCCTTCGGGTGGTTTTGGTTCTAAAGGATTACTTCCTTTTAATGAAATAATATAACAGGCTACTTTTTGAATTTCTTTAGGTTTTAAGTTTCCTTTCCAGGCGATCATTCCTTTGTCATCTCGACCTCCATTTGTGATGGTGTGAAAAAGATTTTTAATACCACCACCAAGAATCCATTTATCATCTGTTAAGTTTGGTCCAATTTGTCCACCAGCATCTGCTCTATGACAGGCTACGCAATTAGTAGTGTATATGGCTTTTCCTTCTGCTAGAGTAGTTGCATCGGTTAATAAAATTACCGATTTTTCGTCCATCATATCCGGAGCTGTTTTCATATATTCTGCTACTTCTATTTTGGCTTGAGCCATTTCATTTTGTAGTTCCATTTCTTGGTTTGGTGCACCCATGATTTCGAATTTCACAAGATAAACAACTCCAAAAAGGATGCAAGCGTAAAATAAATAAACCCACCAAGGAGGTAATACATTGTCTAATTCTTTAATGCCATCATAGTCATGTGCTAATAATAATTCCTTTTCATCTTCTATGCTTCTTGTACGTGTTAATTTTTGCATCCAGTTTTTATAGAAGGCTTTTTCTGTAAAAGATTGACTTTCTTCTATTTCTTTTTGTTTGCGTTGCTCTTCTGTAAGCAATTCATTAAGAATGTTATTCGTAGCTTCATAAATTAACTCGAAAGCAATTTGTAACAAAATAAATAGTAATAATATGACAGAAATTATTGGATATTTTATAAATGCCGGACTATCACCTGAGTCTACAAAGTATTCAATTGCCATAAAGAATAAAGCAAGTACTAATGGAACTCTTACATATACTGGAAAATATTTTTTCATATTTAATTAGTTTTGTATGTCATTTAAATTTTCATTTCCAAAAGGAATATTACTTAATTCATTTATTTTTTCTTTTTTATAAGAAAAAACCCAAAGGCTTAATCCTACGAAAAAGAGGAAAAATATTAATAAAGAAAGAATTGGATATATGGCCACACCTGCGATGTTTTCCATATTGTGTTTTATTTGTTCGAACATAATTATTTTGGTTTTAATTATTATCTTTTACTTTAATATCAGTTCCTAGTCTTTGTATATAAGCAATCATTGCAACGATTTCTCTTTCATTCATTGGAACAAATTTTTCTCCTCTTGCTTGAGCTTTTTTCTTGCTTTTCTCATAACTTTTTACAAAATCAGGATCAGCTTTCAAATTTTCTTCGATTTTTAACGCTTGCATTCTTAATACTTTTTCTGCATTAGCTACTTCATAGTCTGTATATGGAACTCCTAATGCTACCATGGCTTTCATTTTTTTCTGTGTTAATGAAATATCCATAGCCTCGTTATCGAACAACCATTTATAACTTGGCATAATAGAACCAGACGAAATACTTTGAGGACTCCAGAAGTGATTGAAATGCCAATTGTCATTGTATTTCCCTCCCTCTCTCAATAAATCGGGGCCTGTACGTTTAGAACCCCACAAAAATGGATGGTCA
>NZ_JAYSSZ010000212.1:0-24357 GCF_043720215.1 Flavobacterium sp.
ATTTGAGCTAACGATGGCGCTCTAAATCCAGTACTTACAGAACCTCTAACGTTTATGTTATCGGTAATTTTATATCTTGAAGCTAATTTTCCGTTTACAGTACTACCAAAATCACTATAATTTTCGAAACGTACAGCAGTACTAATTAAGAATTTTTTAGTAATATCAAATTCAGCATCCGCATAAACAGATAAGTTTGTTCTTCCTTTGTCAACCAAATTTTTTGGGCTATAACCAGGAAATCCTTGTGAGCCTCCAGGTCTTGGGTCTCCAGAAACAGGATCGATAGGTGCCGATTGTGTTGTAGGATCTGTGATTGGATTGCCAAAAGTGTCATAAGTAGCATAAGAACCTAACTCGCCAGCAAAAATCTTAAATGTCTCTGAACGAAATTCTGCTCCAAAAGCTAAATTCATACCACTTAAAACAGAATCATAATTTTTCGAAAAATCAAGATTTGTAGTGTTCTGACTTAAACTGTGTCCACCAGCATCGAATGCTCTTGGAGATGCACCTTCTAATGAAGCATTTAAAGTACCTTCAATTCGGTAATCAAAAATATTTTTACCATAAGTATTACTCAAATCTATTTTCCAGCCACCAGTAGTGTTAGTTCTAAAACCCGCCGCGATTGAATTATCTATAATATTTGAAGTAATTCTAGGTGTAAATCCACCAGGATATATAGATTCTACAACTCTTGCTCCATCATTTCTAGTAAATGCATAGGCATCAGTATCTCTGTAATTTCTGCCACCAAAAGCATAAAATTCTATTTTATCGGTAATTGGAATAGCAGCATTAGCCATAAAATTAGCACTAAATATTTCAGCTTCTCCAAATCCTTTTCTAAAATCGAATCCAGGACGCAAAGTTTTCTCTTTGTTTAAAAATTCGGTTGTAAAGTTAGCATAACCTCCTTTTGTACCTAATTTTGTACCATAATTTAATGATAATTTCGCAGAATTACCATCAAAATTTTTGTCTTTACCAAAAGTATTTCCGTTTCCGTTTTTGTCTAACCTAAAACCAGGAGTATTAGCAGTTCCTAATGGGAAATCACCTCTTGCATCAGTTTTGTACGCACCATAAGTTATAGCACCTGTAAGTTCATTTACATTGTCATTTAATACAATATTTATTACGCCCGAAATAGCATCAGAACCATATTGTGCTGCTGCACCATCTCTAAGAATTTCTATTCTTTTTATTGATGAAGCAGGAATTGCATTCAAATCGGTTCCTGTATTCCCTCTTCCACGTGTTCCAAAAAGGTTTATTAATGAAGATTGGTGTCTTCTTTTTCCGTTAATTAACACCAACGTTTGGTCTGGTCCCATTCCTCTTAATGAAGCTGGATCTACGTGATCGGCACCATCTGAACCGGATTGCTTATTAGCATTAAATGAAGGTGCAACATATTGTAGCAATTCATTAATTTCAATTTTACCACTTTGTGTTGTTACATCTTTAACATTAATTATATCAATTGGAACAGCAGAATTTACAACAGTTCTCTTAGCATTTCTAGAGCCTACAGTTTGAATAGTTACTTCTTCTAATCCAACACCTTCTTCTTCAAGTGTTATTTTTACATTTTCAGAGGCTTTTATTTCGGTAGTTTTAAATCCTAAAAAACTTATAATTAATTTAGATTCATCATTACGTACTGTAAGTAAAAATTTTCCGTCAAAATCACTTGAAGTTCCGTTATTAGTTCCTTTTTCGAGAATATTTACTCCTGACATTGGTTGTCCAGTTCGGTCATTAATTTGACCAGAAATAGTTTTCTGTGAATATCCTAAAAAGGATAATCCTAAGAAAAGTAAGGTAAATAAAAATTGTTTTTTCATAATTGTGGGTTTGTTATTAGGTTTGTGCTAATTTATGAATTTTTTGTATTAAAAAAACACCTAACACAATAATATTATCAGATAATCATTGTTAATAATTTAGAAGAAATTTGTTTCAAAACAAATGATAACAACTCTTTTGATAACTTTATTCATAAGCTATTTTATTTTTTCATTAGAAATCTTACATTAGCAAAAATTCCAAGATTTCTTTATGCAAGAACAAGATCAATATAATGAGGACAATATACGTTCACTCGACTGGAAAGAGCACATTCGTTTGCGTCCCGGAATGTACATTGGGAAACTAGGAGACGGTTCTTCGCCAGATGATGGTATATACATCCTTCTCAAGGAAGTTCTCGATAACTGTATCGATGAATTTGTGATGGGTGCAGGAAAAACTATCGAAGTCACGATGAAAGACAAAATGGTTACTGTTCGTGATTACGGACGTGGTATTCCGTTAGGTAAAGTTATCGATGTCGTTTCTAAAATGAATACTGGAGGAAAATACGACTCGAAAGCATTTAAAAAATCAGTAGGATTAAATGGAGTAGGAACCAAGGCTGTAAATGCACTTTCTCATTATTTTCGTGTAGAATCTGTTCGTGACAACCAGCAAAAAGCTGCAGAATTTTCTGCAGGGAATTTAACTTTAGAAGAAGATATTATTGAGAGTACAAAGCGTAAAGGAACAAAAGTTTCTTTCGTTGCCGATGAAGCTATTTTTAAAAATTATAAATACAGAAACGAGTATATTATCAAAATGCTCAAAAATTATTGTTACTTAAACACAGGACTAACCATAATTTACAACGGAGAAAAATATTTTTCAGATAATGGATTAAAAGATTTACTGGAAGAAACAATTGCAGATGAAGATAGAGTTTATCCAATTATTCATCTTCTAGGTGACGATATCGAAGTAGCCATAACGCATAGTAAAACACAATATTCGGAAGAATATTACTCGTTCGTAAACGGACAAAATACCACGCAAGGAGGAACACACTTAGGTGCTTTCCGTGAATCGATTGTAAAAACCATCAAAGAGTTTTATAACAAACCTTTCGAGGCTTCAGATATTCGTAAATCAATCGTTTCCGCCATTGTGGTTCGTGTGGAAGAACCTGTTTTTGAAAGTCAAACCAAAACCAAATTAGGATCTACCGATATGGGGCCTAATTTACCTTCTGTGAGAACTTTTGTAAATGATTTTATTAAAACCAAGTTAGATAACTTTTTACATAAAAATCCTGAAACAGCCGATTTGCTTTTGCGCAAAATTCTTCAAGCAGAAAGAGAGCGTAAAGAACTGTCAGGAATTAGAAAATTAGCCAAAGACAGAGCTAAAAAATCTAGTTTGCACAACAAAAAATTACGTGATTGCAGAGTTCATTTGACAGATGCTAAAAATCCTAGAAGTTTAGAAAGTACGCTTTTTATAACCGAGGGAGATTCGGCTTCTGGTTCGATTACTAAATCTCGTGATGTGAACACACAAGCAGTGTTTAGTTTGCGTGGGAAGCCTTTGAATTCCTACGGAATGTCAAAGAAAATTGTCTACGAAAATGAAGAATTCAATTTATTGCAAGCGGCATTAGATATTGAAGAAAGCATGGAAGATTTGCGATATAACAATATCGTAATTGCTACCGATGCCGATGTCGACGGAATGCACATTCGTTTGTTATTGATTACCTTTTTCTTGCAGTTTTTTCCAGAAATGATCAAGGAAGGTCATTTGTATATTCTTCAAACACCATTATTTCGTGTGCGTAACAAGAAAGAAACCATTTATTGTTATTCTGAACAGGAGAGAAGAGATGCCATCGAAAAATTAAAACCAAAACCAGAAATTACTCGATTTAAGGGATTAGGAGAGATTTCGCCAGATGAATTCAAGAATTTTATTGGCGAAACCATTCGTTTAGATCCAGTTATGTTAGACAAATCGACATCAATAGAAAAATTATTGGAGTTTTACATGGGGAAAAATACACCCGATAGACAAACATTTATCATCAATAATTTGAAGGTGGAATTGGATGTGGTTGCAGAAGTTTAGAATTTAATAAAATAACCGTTAACGGAAAATATTAGCCGTAAACTATGAAAGACGAAGAAGAAGATAACATAATTCCAAATTCAGAAGACGATAACCAATCGGAAGACAATTCTATTGATGAAAATCAAGAAGAAAACGACGCTGATGAAATTATTGAAGTAGATGCAAAACACTTTGAAGGTCAGCATTTTTACGAAAACGACGAGAATCCAGAAGATACCATTACCAAAGTTACAGGAATGTACAAAGATTGGTTTTTGGATTATGCTTCCTATGTGATTCTTGAACGTGCTGTTCCTGCAATTGAAGATGGTTTCAAACCAGTACAACGTCGTATCATGCACTCACTTAAAGAGTTAGATGATGGTCGTTACAATAAAGTTGCCAATGTTGTAGGTCACACGATGCAGTATCACCCTCACGGAGATGCCAGTATTGGAGATGCTATGGTGCAAATTGGTCAACGAGAATTACTTATAGATTGTCAAGGAAACTGGGGAAATATTCTAACAGGTGATAGCGCTGCGGCTTCTCGTTATATTGAAGCACGTTTGTCAAAATTTGCTTTAGAGGTTTTATATTCTCCTAAAATTACCGATTGGGGAATGTCCTACGATGGTCGTCGTGCAGAACCAAACAACCTACCAGTAAAATTCCCATTATTGTTGGCTTCAGGAGCTGAAGGTATCGCTGTTGGTTTATCCACGAAAGTGTTACCTCACAATTTTAATGAACTAATCGATGCTTCGATAAAAATTCTGAAAGGAAAACCATTTACCATATATCCAGATTTTCAAACAGCTGGTATTGCCGATGTATCTAATTATAATGATGGTTTGCGTGGCGGACGTGTTCGTGTTCGTGCTAAAATTTCACAATTAGACAAGCAAACTTTAGTCATTACACAAATTCCATTTTCAACCAATACTTCAACATTAATTGATAGTATTTTGAAAGCCAATGAAAAAGGAAAAATAAAAATCAAAAAAATAGAAGACAACACAGCAGCAGAAGTTGAAATATTAATTCATCTTTATCCTGGTGTTTCTCCTGATAAATCGATTGATGCTTTATATGCCTTTACAGGTTGCGAAACTTCGGTGGCACCATTAGGCTGTGTCATTGAAGATAACAAACCTTTGTTTATTGGTGTTTCTGCTATGTTGAAGATTTCGACTGATAGAACCGTTCAATTATTAAAAAGCGAACTCGAAATTCAGTTAAGCGAACTCGAAGAACAGTGGCATTTCCTTTCGTTAGAACGAATTTTTATCGAAAATAAAATTTATCGTGATATTGAAGATAAAACGACTCGTGAAGATGTAATCAAAGCGGTTGACGATGGTTTAAAACCTCATATCAAACATTTGAAACGTGCCGTTACTGAGGATGATATTTTACGATTGTTAGACATACGAATTATGCGTATTTCTAAATTTGATAGTAACAAAGCCCAAGACAAAATAGAAGCGTTAGAAGGAGATATAGAGCAGGTAAAACATCATTTAGACAACCTAATCGATTTTGCTATTGATTATTTCACTCGTCTAAAAGAGAAATACGGAAAAGGTCGTGAACGCCAAACTGAGTTAAGAAGTTTTGATACGATTGAAGCAACAAAAGTAGTCTTAAGAAATACTAAATTATACGTAAATAAAGAAGAAGGTTTCTTTGGAACTGGCTTAAAAAAAGACGAATATGTAGCCGATTGTTCAGATATAGACGATGTGATTGTTTTTCTTCGTGATGGGACATTAATGGTTTCTAAAGTTGATGATAAAAAGTTCGTTGGTAAAGACATTATTCATATTGCAGTTTTTGACAAAAGTGATAAACGCACGATTTATAATATGGTTTATCGTGACGGAAAAAATGGTTCGTCATTCATAAAACGTTTCAATGTTTCAGGAGTTACACGTGATAAAGCGTACGATTTAACTAATGGAACATCAGGTTCTCAAGTATTGTATTTCTCTCATAATCCAAATGGCGAAGCCGAAGTAGTGACTATTTTATTACGTCAAGTAGGTAGTATTAAGAAGCTAAAATGGGATATCGATTTTGCTGATATTGCTATAAAAGGTCGTGTAAGTAAAGGAAATACGGTATCTAAATACCCAATTAAAAAAATTGAACTAAAGGAAAAAGGAATTTCAACTTTGCGTCCTAGAAAAGTTTGGTTCGATGATACAGTACAACGTTTGAATGTAGATGGAAGAGGAGAGTTGCTTGGTGAATTCCGACCGAATGATCGATTGTTAATCATCAATCAATCTGGAAAATTAAAAACTATTATTCCAGAACTAACAACCCATTTCGATGAAGATATGGTTGTGCTCGAAAAATGGCACCCTAAAAAACCAGTTTCTGCGATTTATTATGATGGCGAGAAAGAGAAATATTTTATAAAACGTTTCTTAGTTGAAAACGAAAATAAAGAGGAAATTTTTATTACTGAACACGAAAAATCACAACTAGAAATAGTATCTACCGATTGGCGTCCTGTTGCCGAAATTATTTTTAATAAAGTAAAAGGAGTTCAGAAAGAAAATCAAACCATAGATTTAGAGCAATTTATTGGTATTAAAGGTATAAAAGCTATTGGTAATCAACTGACGTCTGATAAATTGAAGCAAGTTAATCTTTTAGAATCATTGCCTTATGAAGAGCCAGTTGAAGTTGTTCCAGAGGAATTAGAAGTTTCGGGCGAAATAGAAATATCAGATTACAATATCGAGCTTGATGATGACGGACAAATAACTTTGAGTTTGGATTAATACAATTTAAACTTTAAAAAAAACACTGGATTATTTATGGACAATATTGTCATTGTGACGAAGGAAGAATCTCATATTGTTGCTCAATTTTGTTGAGATTCTCCCTTCTTCAGAATGACAAACTACGTGTTTTTTATCCCAGTAAATTCAAGTTTAAAAATATTTATAGCATAAAAAACCAGCAATTGCTGGTTTTTTATGCTATAAATATTTTTACTAATTCGTTACATCAGTATCTTCTAATTCTTTATCTACAATAGTACTATTATGTAGTTTGACTGGGTTTCTGCTTTTCTTCATTCGTAAATTCAAGAATTCGACGAATAGTGAGAAGAAAATTGAGAAGTACAAATAACCTTTTGGAATAGTTCCTACTTCGGTATCATTACCAAAACGGAAATGTGCCAAATGTGAACCTTCTGCCAATAACATCACACCAATTAATATTAAGAAAGACAATCCTAAAATTTGAATTGTAGGATGTTGGTTTACAAATTTACTAACAGGACCAGCAAAAATCATCATAATAATTACCGAAATGATAATTGCTAAAATCATAATGGCAAGAGCACCATCGTAACCAAAACCACCTTCAGCTGGCGATTTCATACTAATTAATCCAATCGCTGTAAGAATACTATCAAAAGAGAAAACCAAATTTAACAATGCAATTTGTACAATGGCTGCTGTTAAGGTATTTCCAGCTTTTCCAGTTTCAGAATCTTCTTCACCTTCCATTTTGTGGTGAATTTCCGATACTGATTTGTATAATAAAAACAAACCACCACCAAAAATGATCAAACTTTGACCCGTAACATGTGCCGAGAAAACTCCTAAATCGATAGAAAATAACGTTTGTTGTAATCCTAAAACCCAAGTAATTCCGAAAAGTAAGATAATTCTAAAAGCCATAGCCAATAAAAGTCCTATTTTGCGAGCTTTTGGCTGGTCTTTTTCGTCTAGTTTCCCAGAAACAATAGACAAAAATACAATGTTGTCTATTCCAAGAATAATTTCAAGAAAAGTAAGTGTTAATAAGGCAATCCATGCATCTGGGTTAGATAATAATTCAATCATTTTATGGTAAATATTTAGAGTATAAAGTTATTATACGCAGTTAATCTATTTTTGTTACAGTTCCCTTTTCTTTTTTTGATTCTCCTACAAAAGAATATTCAAAAGTATAAGTATTTTTTTTAGTAGTTACAATTCTCATCGAAATAGATTTTTTCTCTTGCATATTCTTCGGATGTAGTTTTTGTAAAACACATTCGCAATCATTAACCCAACGAACAGATGCAGTATCTGTTTTGCCTTCAAAAGTTTCTATTTGTAGGTCTTCAGTACGCTCGAAAGTCGATGTTTTCTCGACACTATCTATTTTTTGTGTAAACGTAAATTTCCCAGTTCTAAAATCCTTGCAGTTTCGTTCCTGATTGTAACAAGAAGCTAATAATAAGAGCAAAGGAAGTATAAATAATTTTTTCATAATTTTTTAGGAGCTTTATCCTGCTTTCGGCTTTATCTTTTTGTTTCGCCGAAAAGGCTCTACAAAAAGGATATCACCTCTATCAGGGCTATTGTAATTTATCTAATTCATCATCTGTAAAATGCTTCAAACTTTTTTCTTTCGAAAATTTATCGGCATTATAGTTATTCGATTTGTTTTTAGCAATCGATAAGCTATTCCATTCACTTTGTTTAAGCATTTTAGCATAAAAAACAATCTGACCAATATGATACGGATAATGAGCCAATTGTCTATTGATAGCATCCATTGCTGTTTGACCTTCGTTCCTTATGTAAATAATTTGTGACAATTGTTCAGGTAGTAAAGATTGAATAGCATTAAAAAAACAATCCCAACCGTTGTTCCATATTTTTAACAACTCTTCTTTGGTATCATTTGAATTTTCAAATTCGCCATCACGATTACGCCATTGTTTTTCGCCATCGGTTGTCAAAAAATCTGTCCAACGAGAAAGCATATTTCCTGACATGTGTTTTACTATAACTGCAATAGAATTTGTGTCTTCATTTACCGAACTAAATAATTGCTCTGGTTCCAATTGATCCATTGCTTTTTCACCAATTGTTTTATAATAAAGCATTTGTTTTTTGACACTTTCCAGATAAATACTATTTGTTTCCATCGAATAAACTTTGCATTATGGTTTGTATTCCTTTAAACATTAAAAATATAGCACCAAAACAAGAAATAATTCCCAATCCCAAAATCGGAATATAAAACGGATGATCTTGATTCTTGAATGAACTAAAAATCACCGAAGGACCAATAAATATAAGCGGTAATGCAAATAATAAATATTTCACTCCTTTAAATAGTATTTCTTTGTTTGTTGACATTTTTTAAATTTTATAATTATCTACAGCTTTTCTCACACTTCCATACTTTTTCAATAACTCAGAAGCTTCTTCATAACTCACAACTATTTCGCTCATAATCATTTTTACGCCACGATCTACGAGTTTGTCGTTGCTCAATTGCATATCGACCATTTTGTTGCCTTTTACTTTCCCCAATTGAATCATGGTTGTTGTCGAAATCATATTCAAAACCAGTTTCTGAGCCGTTCCAGCTTTCATTCTCGAACTTCCAGTAACAAATTCTGGTCCTACAACCACTTCGATAGGAAATTGAGCCGTTTGCGACAACGGACTTCCTTCATTACATGTAATACAACCTGTTATAATGTTGTTTTCATTACATTTTTCTAATCCAGCAATCACATAAGGAGTCGTGCCAGAAGCAGCAATACCAACCACGACATCATTTTTGTTTATATCAAATTCACATAAATCAATCCAAGCTTGTGTCGTGTTGTCTTCGGCATTTTCGACTGCTCTGCGAATGGCTTTGTCGCCACCAGCAATAATTCCGTTTACTAAATCGAAAGGAACACCAAAAGTTGGCGGACATTCCGAAGCATCTACAATTCCTAATCGTCCAGAAGTTCCTGCACCAATATAAAATAATCGTCCGCCGAGATTCATTTTGGCAACAATTTCAGTAACTAATTTTTCTATTTGTGGTAACGCTTTTTCGACTGCTAAAGGAACGGTTTTATCTTCATTATTTATATTAACTAACAATTCATGAACCGACATTTTTTCTAAATGTTCGTGTTTTGAAGATTGTTCGGTGGTTTTTGTGAAAGTCATTTTTTTTAAAGTTTATATAAATTTAAACAAAATAAGCCAATCCAATTCCTAAAATAATCATTGAAATTTTAGCAATATTAAACTTGTGTCCTTCGCTACTTTCAAATATAATAGTCGATGAAATATGAAATAAAATTCCAATAACAACAGCTGTTATTTGTGTGTAATACTCGTTTAAAATTGGGAAATTTTCAGAAACTAAAGTTCCTAATGGTGTCATGATAGCAAAAGTTAGCATAAACAAAAATAAAGTTGTTTTATTTAGTTGCGCACCCAAGAAAAAAGTGGTTAAAATAATGGCAATAGGGAAGTGGTGAATCGCAATTCCTATGGCTAAATCATGGTGATGACCTACTGGAAATCCTTCTAATAAAGCATGCAAACACAAACTTATAAAAAGCGCCCAAGGCATTTGATTTAATTTATCGTGACCATGTACATGACCATGTTCTGCACCTTTCGAGAAAAATTCGAGTATGATTTGGAACAAAATCCCAACCATAATATATATCCCAATAGAATGACTCTTTGTTTCGTAAACTTCTGGTAATAAATGAATTACGGTTAATGACAACAAGAAAGAACCACTAAAAGCCAATAGTAATTTTAGATTGGTTTTGTTCTTTGGTCTGAAAAACAAAGCAATTCCAAAACCTAATAAAACCGATAGTAGAGGTAAAAGATATTCCATTTAGTATTTATTTGTTTAATCGTTGATTTGTTTAATCGATTAAACAAATAACCGATTAACCAAATCAACAAATAACCTTATTTAAAAATCATGATTAATCGTTCGCTTTCGGTTTTATGAAATTTCTTTAATTTATAATCACCAAAAATATCTAACAAATAAATACCTGCTTCTTCCATCATTTCTTCAAAATTCTGTAAGGTTAACGCTTGTACTTTTTCGGTAAAATGAAATTTTTCTCCTTGGTCTTCAAAATCAATTTCTTTGTGGATATAGCCATCTTTTAGATATCGTTTGATATGAAAATCGATGCCATCAACAGTTTTTACTTCCTCAGGAACAAGATTTTCGATTACATGATTAACATTCATAAAATCGATAACGGCAAAACCATATTCTGACAAGCTTTCTTTTATAGAAATTAAAGTTTTTAAATTATCTGCATTACTTTCAAAATATCCAAAACTGGTAAATAAATTAAAAATAGCATCAAATTTCTCTTCAAACGGCTCACGCATATCGTGAACTTTAAAATTCAGGTGAATATTGTTGTTTTTACTAGCTTCTGCAATGCTATTTGGCGATAAATCTACGCCTAAAACATTAAATCCCAATTGGTTTAAATAAATCGCATGTCGACCTTTGCCGCAAGCTAAATCTAATACAGTCGCACCTTCTGGAAGATTTAAATAATGTGTCAGATTATCCATAAAAACCTGAGCTTCACGATAGTTTCTGTCCTTGTAAAGTATGTGATAATAAGGTGAGTCAAACCAAGTAGCAAACCAGTTATTTGATTCAGGATTTGTGATTTTAGAATTAGGATTTTCGGATTCTGACATTGTTTGTTCTTTGAAATTCAAATATAACTGCAAATTTAATGTATTTTTGCAGAAAAATAACTATTACATCAACATTCACAATGCTTTTTGAATTGATTTTTGTAATTGACATTGATATTGAAAATGGAAAATTTTAAAATGATTGCCAAAACTTTTTTTGGCTTCGAAGAAATATTAGCAAAAGAGCTTACCCAACTAGGTGCTCAAGATGTAGAAATGGGGACCAGAATGGTTAGTTTTGCTGGAGATAAAGGATTTATGTATAAAGCCAATTTGTCCTTAAGAACAGCGCTAAAAATCCTGAAACCTATTTACTACTTTAGAGCAAAAAGTGACGAGAATTTATACAAAAACATACAAGGAATCGATTGGTCTAACTATTTGAATACGAATCAGACTTTTGTGATAGACACGACTGTTCATTCAGAATATTTCAAACATTCTCAATTTGTATCTCAGAAATGTAAAGATGCCATTGTTGACCAATTTAGAGCAAAAACTGGAGTTCGTCCAAGTGTAGATAAAGATTTTCCAGATTTGAGAATCAATATTCACATCGATAAAGACCAAGTTTCGGTTGCTTTAGATACTTCTGGCGCTTCATTGCACCAACGTGGTTACAAAACTGCGACCAATATTGCACCTATAAATGAGGTTTTAGCAGCTGGAATGTTGATGCTTTCTGGTTGGGAAGGACAAGGACATTTTATAGATCCTATGTGTGGTTCGGGAACTATTCTTGCCGAAGCCGCTATGATTGCTTGTAATATTCCTGCAAACATAAACCGTAAAGAATTTGCTTTCGAAAAATGGAACGATTGGGACAACGAATTGTTTGATAATATCATGAATTCATTAATGAAGAAAATTAAAGAATTTCATTATACGATTGTGGGTCACGATAAAGCGCCAAGTGCTGTTCAAAAAGCGATTGCCAATATAAAAAATGCTAATTTGGATGAATATGTAACCATTTCTGAGCAAAATTTCTTCAATACAGAAAAAAATACAGAAGGTAAATTACATATGGTTTTTAATCCACCTTATGGTGAACGATTAGATATTGAAATGGAACGTTTTTATAGAGAAATTGGAGATACTTTAAAACAAAGTTACCCGAATACAAACGCTTGGTTTATTACCGCAAATCTGGAAGCATTGAAGTTTGTAGGATTAAAACCTTCCCGAAAAATTAAACTTTTCAATGGAAGTTTAGAAGCTCGATTGGTAAAATACGAAATGTACGAAGGAAGCAAGAGAACGAAATTTGCTTCGCCTGTTCGCCCTGAAGGCTCGGGTCAGAATTTAGATAACAGTAATCAGATTTCAGAGAGTAACGATTTGTAATTAGATTTAAAATAATAATAGTATCATGAGATTTCTCCTTCGTCGAAATGACAAAATAAATACCATCTTGTCATTTCGACGAAGGAGAAATCTCATCAAAATTTAAAAGCATGAACAAAAAAACAAAATCATTCGTTTATAACTTTATAGGTTTTGCGGTAATCTTTTTTACAACAAGATATTTAGTAGCAATTTATACAAATCTAGAAGGTTATTGGGTTCCGATTACTGCTTTTGTAGTGGGAACACTTTTGGCTCCAAAATTTCAATCCATTCAAACGAATGAAGGTGAGAAATTATTTATGAAATGGTTATTTATAAAAGGATTTAAGGAGATAAAATAAGTTTTTTCTATGTTAATACAATTGCTTTTAGCAGTCGTTATTTTTATAATTCATCTATTAGCATTTTTATTTTTACAACAAACTCCTCATTAAAGTCCGTTTTTTCATTTTTTGAGAACTCTACAATACCATTTGCAATTTCGACCAATTTTGACATTTTTGAACCTGATTTAGGTGACCAAATTGTTCCAGATTTGTTTGAGGAAGCAAAATAGTAATTAGTACCATCCAATCCATTCATTTCTTTATTTGGGTATTTAACAGTTAAAATTGCCTTTTTAAATAACGTTTTTATTAATTCGGTATCTTTTGCTGAAATTTCTTTTTTTATTTTTTTGACTTTAACTTCTTTTTTATCACTTTGAATAGAATTCCACACACTTGGTTCAGCTACTTGAAAGTTAATAAAATATTTTCCGCTTGCAAAATCTTTATTAATATCTAATACTTTTTCGCCGCTAAAAGAAGGCATAATTAAATACCTTATTTCTGGATTATCTGAAAGTCCATCAAAAAGAATCTCTCTAACTTTTGGATAATATTCAACTTGGAAGTCATACATAAAAAAAACACCTTCAACTGGCTCTAAATGGTCTTGGGCTTTTAGGTTTCCAAAAGTTAAGAAAGTAAGGAAGATTATTAATAGATTTTTATGTTTATGCATAGCGTTAATTTATAATGACTGCTAACTTGTAAATTTGTATAATTTGTAATAAAAATTAAATTATCTCAATATATAGAAGAAATTATTTCTTTATTTTCTTTTTAGAATCTACTATTTTTTCCCCACTAGATTTATACAAAGGAATAAAATAGCTAATGGTGTAATTCCAACCTACACCAAATTTTCCGTCATACGTTCTATTAAAACCAGGAATATATAAATTATCAAAATTATCAGGCTTTTTGTTCGAAACCAGATAGTTTAAACGAGCACTAAATCCAGCATAGAGATTATTAAATAATTCTACTTTCATACCTGCAACAACTTCAACCCATTGTGCAGATAATCCGTTGTATTTTGTATCAATAGCAATTGGCTGTGCAACTGGAAAATAAGTATCGGTATTGTATATTTTATAACTGTTTAATTCTTGACTAAAAGAACTGACTCCGTAACGCAAACCAATGTGAATCATGTTTTCCATGTCTAACCAGTTTTCGTAATTATTAGAATCGAAACCTACTTTAAAATAAGTTCCTTTGGTTGTAAAATTTACAGTATTGTCATCGGTAGTTTTGTTTTCGTTTCCTATTTCTGCGGCGAGATACATTCTTTTTGTCAGACGATAATCGCCAACAAATTCTAATCCTTTATAATTTTTATCGTAAACTGTTCTGGCTAGTTTAGACAAATCGACACCAACGCGTAAACCATATCGCTGCGTTTTTGGCACTAGTGTATCTTTCTTTTTATCTTGTGCAAAAGAGCCAAATGATAAAAATAGAATGAGGATATTAAAAGAAAATTTTAACATGAACTTCATCTTCGTTAAGAATGTTATATTGTTGAATTACAATTTCTTTAATCCAATTATCAGTGTCGATAGTTTTTACAATTCCATTAGGATTATCAAGTAAACTAAAAACGGTTTTATAACCACAAGCTCGAGAAATAAAGACATCAGTTCTTGTATAATTGAGGGTTATTTTATCTTCATTTCGAAGCAAAAAATCTACATTTTGTGAATCATAGATAAAACTATATTTTGTAATATCAGCAGTAGTTTGCAGCGGAACTTCAATTGTACTCACACCATTATATAAAATCCCTGTTGTCATTCCGTCAGCAACAATTCCTAAATTAGTAACCGTTTTTTTTACCGTTGGATTTAGATTGTCATAAAACTCAACAACTATTCTAGGAGTCGTTGGCGTTCCGTCTTCGCAAATATCATCTTTCTCGCAACCCAAAAATAGGTTTGCAATGAAAATAGCAATAGCAATTATTTTAATTTTTTTCATAAATTTAAAATCAAAATGTCCGTCTGAGCGAAGTCGAAGACCTTTTAAAATCACTTCGCCCCTCGACTACGCTCGGGGTGACAGCTCAGTGGGACAAATAATTATTTTCTTTTTTCTAAAAGGACCACATTTTCCACATGATGCGTTTGCGGAAACATATCAACTGGTCTGATGCGAGTTACTTGATACATTTCGTCCATAAGTGCTAAGTCACGTGCTTGTGTAGCTGAGTTACAACTCACATAAACCACTTTTTCAGCACCGATAGATAAGATTTGTTTCACTACATCAGCATGCATACCATCACGAGGCGGATCGGTAATAATTACGTCAGGGTGACCATGTTGCGCAATAAAAGCATCATTGAAAACATTCTTCATATCACCTACAAAAAACTCACAATTGGTAATATTATTGCGTTTTGCATTTTCTTTAGCATCAAGAATCGCTTCAGGAACCGCTTCAACTCCAATTACTTTTCTAGCTTGTTTTGATACAAACTGTGCAATAGTTCCTGTTCCAGTATATAAATCGTAAACGAGTTCATTTCCTGTTAATCCAGCAAAATCTCTAGTTATTTTGTATAGTTCGTATGCTTGTTCAGAATTGGTTTGGTAAAAAGATTTTGCGTTAATACTAAAATGCAAACCTTCCATTTCTTCGAGAATATAATCACGACCTTTAAAAAGTTTTACATCTTGGTCATAAATTGTATCATTTGGTTTACCATTTATCACATATTGTAATGAAGTAATTTCAGGGAAAGTTTCAGCCAAATGATTCATAATCAATTCGCGTTGCACTTTGTTTTCTTCAAAAAACTGAATCAAAACCATGATTTCACCAGTCGAAGCCGTACGAATCATAAGAGTTCTGAGTAAACCTTCGTGATTCCTAGGATTGAAGAATTCTAAATTATTTTCTATTGCAAAACGACGAATTTCGTTACGAATTGCATTCGATGGATCTGCTTGTAAATGACATTTTGTAATGTCAAGAATCTTATCCCACATTTTTGGGATATGAAAACCTAGCGCATTTCGGTCATCAAATTCTTCATCACTTTTTATCTCAGCTTCGGTCATCCAACGAGCGTTAGAGAAACCAAATTCCATTTTATTTCTATAAAAAAACTGTTTTTCCGATCCTAAAATAGGTTCAAAATCAGGCATTTCGACCTTTCCAATTCTTTTTAAATTGTTATATACTTCATTTTGTTTGTAATATAACTGTTGTGAATATTTCATATTCTGCCATTTGCAACCACCACAAACACCAAAATGCTCGCAAACAGGTTCCGTTCTATGCTCAGAATATTCATGAAAATTGATGGCTTTTCCCTCATAATAAGCCTTACGCTTTTTGAAAGTTTGCACATCGACCACATCGCCAGGAACGACATTAGATATAAAAATTACTTTACCATCAGGAGCTTTCGCCACCGAAACGCCTTTTGCACCCGCATCAAGGACTTTTACCGTATCAAAAACGATTTTGTCTGTTATTTTTTTTCCCATGTTGCAAAAATAAGGATTGTTAGGTTCATTTGATAAATTATTTTAAATTTATACCAAAATCTATATAAATAATGACAACCCATCTCGCACTCCTTCGTGGTATCAACGTTTCTGGTCACAATATGATAAAAATGGACGCACTAAAAAGCGCCTTAGAAAATAGTGGTTTCCATAATGTGCAAACCTATATACAATCAGGAAATGTCTTTGTAGATTCTGAAGAAGAAAACGGTCCTAGTGTTGGTTTTACAATCAAACAGGAGATTTTTAAAGTTTTTGGACATGACGTTCCTATTGTTGTTATTGGTAAAAAGGATTTAGAAGATTGTTTTAAAAATAACAGCTATTTGAAAGAAAAAGAAGCAGATATAAAGAAATTATACGTAGCTTTTATTTCGAAAGAATTAAATGCTTCGGCATTAAACGATTTAAAAATTAGTCAGTTCAAACCTGATGAAGCTAGTATTGATTCCAGTAGAATTTATATTAAATACGATATTGGAGCAGGAAAAACCAGATTGGATCAGAAATATATAGAGAAAAAACTAAATGTAACCGCAACAATTAGAAATTGGAATACGGTAACTAAGTTGTTAGAAATGTTTGAAGAAAGATAGACTATAAATTAAAGAATATTCATTATTTTTGTCGAAAATAGGGATGATTTCTCTCCGAAAGTAGGAATTGAGATTACTAAAATCAATACAATTATTATCATGTCAGTATTACAAAAAATCAGTTCACAAGAAATTATTGCTTTAGAGGACAAACACGGAGCACACAATTACCACCCACTTCCTGTAGTTTTGGCTCGTGGAGAAGGTGTATATGTTTGGGATGTAGAAGGAAAAAAATATTACGATTTCTTGTCGGCTTATTCGGCAGTAAACCAAGGACATTGTCACCCAAAAATTATTGGAGCAATGATAGAACAAGCACAAACATTAACATTGACTTCTCGTGCTTTTTATAACGACAAATTAGGCGTTTATGAAGAGTATATAACAAAATATTTTGGTTTTGATAAAGTATTACCTATGAATACTGGTGCCGAAGCAGTTGAAACTGCTTTGAAATTATGTAGAAAATGGGCTTACGAGAAAAAAGGAATTGCTGAAAATGAAGCGCAAATTATTGTTTGCGACGGAAATTTTCACGGAAGAACAACTACAATTATTTCTTTTTCTAATGACGAAAATGCACGTAAAAACTTTGGACCTTATACCGCTGGTTTTATTAGCATCGCTTACGATGATTTAACTGCTTTAGAAAATGTATTAAAATCATCAAAAAATATTGCAGGATTTCTAGTAGAACCTATTCAAGGCGAAGCAGGTGTTTATGTTCCAAGCGAAGATTATTTGGCAAAAGCCAAAGCACTTTGTGAAGCGCATAATGTCTTATTTATAGCTGACGAAGTGCAAACAGGTATTGCTAGAACGGGATCAATATTAGCTGTTTGTGGTAATTGTACTTGCGAAAATGCATGCGAAAAACAAGCATCTTATGTAGCTCCTGATATTTTAATTTTAGGAAAAGCTATTTCAGGTGGTGCTTACCCAGTTTCGGCAGTTTTGGCAAACGATCACATTATGAATGTAATTAAGCCTGGACAACACGGTTCTACATTTGGTGGTAATCCGGTAGCTGGCGCAGTTGCAATGGCTGCTTTAGATGTAGTTTCTGACGAAAATTTATCTCAGAATGCACGTCGATTAGGAAAAATTTTCCGTTCGGAATTAGCGAAATTTATTGAAACTTCTACTGTAGCGACCTTAGTTCGTGGAAAAGGTTTGTTAAATGCAGTTGTTATTAATGATACCGAAGAAAGTGATACCGCTTGGAATATTTGTATGGCTTTGCGTGATAACGGATTGTTAGCTAAACCAACACACGGAAATATTATTCGTTTTGCACCACCATTAGTAATGAATGAAGAACAATTGTTAGATTGTGTTTCAATAATTATTAAAACATTGAAACAATTTGAGAAGTAATTTTCAATTTATTTATAAATAGAAAATCCGAGTTGTCTAATAGACGACTCGGATTTTTTTATTTGCTTATTCTTAGTTTTTCTTTAATATTACTTCACAGCAATCATCGAAATTTCGATGTTTACATTCTTTGGTAAACAAGCAACTTGAACAGTTTCTCTAGCTGGGGCAGTTTCTTCGCTGAAATAGTTGGAGTAAACAGCATTTATTCTAGCAAAATCTCCCATATTCATAATAAAAATTGTGGTTTTTATTACGTTATTAAAAGTCATATCGGCAGCTTCTAGAACTGCTTTTAAGTTTTGCATAACTTGTTCGGTTTCTAACTCTATATTTTCTAAAACTAAGTCTCCAGTGACTGGATTTATAGCTACTTGCCCCGAAGTATATAATGTGTTTCCGCTTAAAACTGCTTGACTGTAAGGTCCAATAGGAGCAGGAGCTTTATCTGTAAAAATTATTTTTTTCATTGTTTTAAATCTAAAATTAAAGTCTTCTATCTGGAGTATTTCGTTTGTCCCATTTAATATCGCTTAATACAGAAGAGCTAATTCCTATAAAGAAATACCAAGTAGCTCTATCTCCGTATGGCATCCAATTAAAATCCATTCGCCAACTTAATAAATCTCGCTCAAAACGTAATTGTGTATAGGTAACTCCATTTTGCACAAAATCATACCCTGAAGAAACTCCAGCTTTCCATTTTGGAGTGATATCGATATTTCCTGAAAACATTAATGAGCTGCTAGAAATTTTTTTCTCCCGATTGTCGTTTGTATAAGTCAGTGAATAAGCTAATTTTAAATCCCAAGGAATTTGAGCATTAAAAAAACCTGAAAATTTATCTTCTTTATCATCTTTCCCAAACTGACTTTCTTGTCTGTTACTAAAATCAGTAGTTTTTCCGAACAAATCATCTTCTCGACCTCCATTTCTTAAGCCTTTATTATCGAAAGAATCATCTTCCTTTTTGTCTTTGTCTCCATTGCTATTTAACGAATAATTAAGTGTCATATTTGCACTAGTCATTCTGAAAAGGCTTCCGCCATTGTCTATGTTGAACATATTTAATGGTTTTCCATTTGCGTCAATAGCATAAGGATTTAAAGTAGCAGCAAAATTGACATTCATTTTTTCTTTAAATAGATTTGTTCCGCCACTAACTCGAACGGGTTGCCATGCTTGAGTTCCTTCGAGAGCCGATAGATTATAACCAGTAGATAATTGAAGATTATTAAGTAACATAATTTTCTTTGGCTCTACTTTAGTTGAATCTCGGTCTCTTACTTTAGCTTCGAAAGTATTGTTTAAAGAAAAATTTAAGTTATTTGAAAAATTCTTGTTTGGTGCGCCGAAAATTCCTTTTTCAAAACGAGAATAATCTTCCATTTTTCCGCTTCCATCTATAGCATATGTATCGTAATATTTTTCGAAACTTGGATTGTAGCTATAACTAATATTTGGAGTCATAACATGCCTGATGGCTTGAATTTTTTTGTCTTTACTTACTTTGAAAGTTCCATAAATCGTTGTTCCTAATCCTGCTGAAAAATTATACGTTCTAAAAGCATCAAAACCACCTTTTTGAGTTTCGTCTACAGTATTAGTTAAAGCATTGTATTTTTTTTCTATAGTTTTTAAATACCAAGTTTCTATGTAGTTTACAGATGAAGATATGTTTAAATATTTTAATATTTTAAAATTTGTAGTCAACGGAATAGTATGTTGCATTCCGTTTTTTGCATCGCGAAACATTTGAGGTTTAAAGAATAAGGAATCAACAGTTTGTATTTCGTTTCTACCAGATAAGTTATAAGCAAGATTGATGTTTTTTATAAAACCTTTTTTAGATTCATCTTTTTTAGCAAACGGATAAATTCTGTCAACATTTGCCGTTAGTGTTGGTAACGTCATATTTATTTGTCCAGTATTTGTATTTTGGCTATGATTTGCCGATAATGATATATTTGCTTGCGGAATGGTATTGAATGTTTTGGAATACGAAATAGATGAACTAAGTGTATTGTTTAATGATGCAGAAGTGTTTATTTGGTTAAACGAATTTTTGAAATATTTTTGACTTCCTAAATTTACTGAAGCCGAAAATCTCGAATTAGGAGTTGCCTTCGCATCTGGAGCGTGACTCCATTGCAAATTATAAAGATTTGTTTTAGCATAGCCAGGTAAACCACGCTCTCCTGATATTTGATTTTCGAACCTGAAATTAAAATTCCCTCTATACTTATAAATTTTGGCATAACTGGTTTCTGCCCTTATAGCATAACTTCCATTAGTGTAATAATCGCCTAAAAGGGCTAAATCATAATGTTTACTTAACGCAAAATAATAACCCCCATTTTGTAAAAAGTAACCTTGCGCATTGGAATCTCCAAATGTTGGAATAATTATTCCAGACACATTAGTTTCCTTTGATAATGGGAAATAAGCAAACGGAATTCCAAGAGGAGTAGGAACACCAGCAATAACCATGTTTGTAAATCCGGTTACTACTTTTTTCCCTGGAACTAACTTAATTTTTCGTGCTAAAAAGTAATATTCTGGATCTTCCAGATTTTTTGATGTGGTAAAACGAGCATTTTTTATAAAATAAACAGAATCATTTTCGCGCTTTGTTATCTCTCCTTTTACTTTAAATTCTCCTTGGTCAGTTCGAGAATTCCAAATTAGAGCTTTTTTAGTTTTAAAATTAAAACGAATAGAATCTGGCTCAACCACATTTTCTCCTTGTTTAAAATAAGGATATTGTGAATAAGCGTTAGCAGAATCTTTTATTCTTCCGGCATAAACTTCATCTTTTTCGTAATCAATAACTATAGTTCCAGCCTTAAGTTCTATATCTTTATAATATACTTCAGCTTTATCGTAAAGCGTAATTTGTTTCTTTTTTTGATTTATTTTAGCATATTTAGCTGCTTTATACTTAATTTGACCTTCAAGCAATTGCTTTTTTTTAGGGATACTATCTTTTTTTATAGTATCAGTAGTTTTAGCAATATTTTTTATACCAATATTTAAGCTATCTTGCTGTTTTTTAGAGGGTATGGCTAAGCTTTTTTTAGGTAACTCTTGAGAATAGGAAGTGGTATATCCAAAAGTTAATAAAAAAGCTAAAAAAACGATATGAAATAAGTTTGTACGCAACGCTATAAATACTATTTTTGTAAAAATATGGCTTAATTTTTGAAGTGACAAACTTACATCTATTTTTAAAAAAAATTAAGCATTTAATAAAATTATAACCTTTTAGGTCTTTTATAAAAAATACAAGTATGAAAATTGCATTAAAATTCAAACATTCAGTTTTAGTATTATCATTATTTTTTGTTGCAACGCTATCTGCACAAACTAATTCAAAATTTAAAGTTGTACTTGACGCAGGTCATGGAGCACATGATATTGGAGCTACTTACCATGGTTTTGTTGAAAAAAATATAAATTTAGCGATTGTTTTAAAATTGGGTAAAATACTAGAAGCTGATCCTAGTGTTCAAGTTATATATACAAGAAACGATGATACTTTTGTAGATTTAGTAGAAAGAGCGAATATTGCGAATAGAGCTGATGCTAATTTTTTTGTATCAATACATTGTAATGCAAACAAAAATACCGAACCTTACGGTTCAGAAACATTTGTAATGGGACTTTCTAAAAGTGCTTCAAGTCTTGCCATTGCAAAGAAAGAGAATGCGGTAATTACTTTAGAAGATAATTATAAAAGTAAGTATGCTGGGTACGATCCTAATTCGCCAGAATCTCTAATAAGTGCAACACTTGCACAGGAAGAATATCTAGATCAAAGCATAGAACTAGCGAGTAGAATTCAAGACGGTTTAGAAAATAAACTAAACAGAAAATCACGTGGTGTTGCTCAAGCACCATTTATGGTATTACATAAGGCTTTTATGCCAAGAGTGCTTATCGAAACAGGATTTATATCCAATAAAGATGAAGGGGCTTATCTTAATTCTGAAGAAGGACAACAAAATATGGCTAAAACAATTGCCGATGCAATTTTTAGAATGAAAGTAGAGCATTTTGGTGGTACAATGCCAGTAATTGATATTAAAAAATATGAAAAACCAATAGTAAAAGATTCTACACCCAAAATAAAAGAGCAAACTCAAGTAAAAGACACTTCAAAAGAAATTAAAAAGACAATTGAGTTGAAACCAGATGCTAAAACGGTTGATCCAAATAAAGTAATTTTTAAAGTTCAACTTAAAGCAAGTAAAACTAAAATTGAATCGAAGCCAGAAAGTTTTAACGGTTTAGATAAAATTTCATTTGTTTTAGAAAAAGAGTATTACAAGTACATGTTTGGAGAAACTAATGATTATGAAGTTTCTAAAAAGCAACTTGCTGAGGCTAGAACAAAAGGATTTGACTCCGCATTTATTGTAACGTTCAAAAACGGAATAAAAATTAGCTTAAACGAAGCATTAAAGAAGTAATACTAATAAGAATTTATTAATTTTGTTAAAAATATTATACCTTGAAAATCACTAGAGAAATTAAAACCGCCATATTAGTCATCGCCTCAATTTTGTTATTCATTTGGGGATACAGTTTCCTAAAAGGGCAAAATTTATTTAACAGCCATAAAAAATTATTTGTTGAATACGAGAATGTAGAAGGTTTAGCCACATCGGCACCAGTAACAGTAAGCGGAAAAGTTATAGGAAAAGTAAATTCGATAGTACTAAACACAAACGGAAAACTACTAGTTGAACTTCAAATAGATGACGACCAGTTTCCAATTTCCAAAACAAGTATGGCTCAAATATATGAGCCAGGAGTCATTGCAGGCAAACAAATTGCAATTATTCCTAATTATAAAGATACTAATTTGACTGTTGATGGTGATAAACTATTGTCAGGAATAAAATTAGGGTTAACAGATGCTTTGGGGCAAAAATTAGAACCACTTCAAGTGCGTTTAGACAAAGTTTTAGCAAATGCCGATGCTTTAATATCAAATATAAACACAGTTTTAGATGCACAAACACAAGCAAATCTAAAAACCGCTATTGCTGAACTAAATAAAACCATGTCAAATTTTAGTAAAGTATCTAAAAATGTTGATGATATATTAGTAGAAAATAAAGTTAAGCTAGGAAGTGCTGTAGCTAATTTAGACAAAACCACACAGAATTTTGCTAAAATTTCTTCCGATTTAGATAAAGCAAATCTAGGAGCAACAGTAAAAAATCTAGAAGCTACTTTAGATAATGTTAATAAAATCATGACAAATTTAGAGTCAGGAAAAGGAACAATGGGTAAATTGCTAAAAGATGATGCGATGTATAATAATTTATCTAAAGCATCAAAAGAGTTGGAATTATTATTACAAGATGTAAGATTACATCCAACACGATATGTGAATGTTTCTCTTTTTGGCAAAAAAGAAAAACCGTATATAGAACAACCAATACAAAAATAACAAAACACAAATATTTATTTATGAGCTATTTAGATAATATATTATTCTTCATTATTCTTTCTATAGGAATTGGATATTTTGCTATCAATGTCAAAAAAATTCTCCGAAATATAAGATTAGGACAAGATGTAGATCGTTCTGACAATCCCTCAGAAAGATGGAAAAACATGGCAATGATTGCACTCGGACAATCTAAAATGGTCAAACGACCAGTAGCAGGAATCCTTCATATCATAATATATGTAGGTTTTGTGGTTATCAATCTAGAAGTTCTAGAAATCATGATTGATGGGTTGTTTGGAACTCACC
>NZ_JAYSSZ010000213.1:0-3112 GCF_043720215.1 Flavobacterium sp.
TGACAACAAATCATCTCTTATACTTAGTCTTGAAGATTTAAACAAATCATTAGGTTCAAAAATAAATTCTTTTTTTGGTTACCAATGGAAAAACGAAAACACGTTAACCATTTCAAGTGGTGCAAAGTTTTATAATTATGAAGTTTCTACTAAACTTGGAAAAACAATTCAAGAAACTCCTGACTCGGCAGAGAATCAAACCTTTGATAGTACTAATCAAAATTTAGCTTTTACAGAAAATAACAATTTATTTTTCTATACTAAAAATAAAGAAAAAATTACGGTTACTAATAATTCTGATAAAAACATAGTTTCTGGACAAGCTGTATCTAGAAGTGAATTCGGGATTTCAGGAGGGATTTTCTGGTCTCCAAAATCGACTTATTTGGCTTTTTACCAAAAAGATGAAACTGATGTAGCTGATTATCCTCTATTAGATATTACAGAAACTCCAGGAAAACTACAAAGTATTAAATATCCTATGATTGGTCAGAAATCAGAAAAACCTAGAGTGGGAATTTATAATCTAGCAACAAGCAAAACAGTTTTTATTTCGCCGAAAGGCAATTCAGAAGATTATTTAACTAATCTTTCTTGGACGCCAGACGAAAAATATATTTTAATTGCTGAAGTAAATCGTGGACAAAATGATATGAATTTGAATGTGTATGATGCTAATTCTGGTCTTTTTGTACGTACAATTCTAAACGAGAAAAGTGACAAATGGGTAGAACCTGAGCATGATGCTTTTTTCCCAAATAGTAAATCGAATAATTTTGTTTGGTTTAGTGAAAAATCAGGTTTTCAAAACCTATACTACTACTCTATCGAAGGAAAACTTATCAAACAATTGACTAATAATAAATTCCCTGTTCGTGAAATTATTAGCGCAAATGCTGCTGGAGCCGAAATTTATTTTAAAGCTACTGGCGAAAACGGAACCAATATGTTGGCATATAAAGTCGATCTAAAAGGGAAACAAACTTTAATTACCAAAGATTTAGGTGTTCATAATGTAATGCCAAATTTTGATGGAAGCTACCTTTTCGATGAATATTCGAACCATACAACGCCAAGTAAATCATTGTTATATGACAAAAAATTAGTTGCAAAAACACTCTTAGAAAGCAAAAACAAATATGATGGTTACGAAATAGGTACATCCGAAATCAAAACCATTAAATCTGCTGATGGAACTACTGATTTATTTACCCGTTTAATAAAACCAAGCAATTTTGATCCAACCAAAAAATATCCTGTTTTAGTATATGTTTATGGCGGACCACATGCTCAAATGATTACCAATTCTTATCTAGATGGCGCTAATTTATGGATGTACTGGATGGCAGAACAAGGTTATTTAGTATTTACTGTTGATAATCGTGGATCTGATAATCGTGGTTTTGCTTTTGAAAGTGTTATTCACGGTCGTTGTGGTTCTAACGAAATTGAAGACCAAATAAAAGGTGTAGAGTATTTAAAATCATTACCTTATGTTGATGGAAATCGTTTAGCAGTGCACGGTTGGAGTTATGGCGGATTTATGACAACTTCGTTAATGCTAAGAAAACCAGATGCTTTCAAAGTTGGTGTTGCCGGCGGCCCAGTAACAGATTGGAAATGGTACGAAATCATGTATGGTGAGCGTTATATGGACACGCCTGCAGAAAACCAAAAAGGTTTTGATGAAGCCAATGTTTTAAATTATGTAAAAAACTTAAAAGGAAAATTACTTTTAATTCACGGAACAAGCGATGATGTTGTAGTGATGCAACATAATTTTTCTTTAGTAAAAAAGTTCGTAGAAGCCGAAAAACAAGTCGATTTTTTCCCTTACCCAATGCACAAACACAATGTACAAGGAAAAGACAGAGTACATTTGATGAAGAAAGTTTTAGATTATGTAATAGAGAATAATAAGTAAGAATATTATACCTGACAGGTTTTGAAAACCTGTCAGGTATTTTTTTCTAAAACACAGACATCCCAGTTTTGGTTGTTAATAACTCTAATGCATACATTCCTAATTCAGAATTTCCTTTTTCATTTAATCGTGGCGACCAAGTAGCAACCACGAAATTTTTAGGAAATAAAGCGGCTATTCCGCCACCTATTCCGCTTTTTCCGGGCAAACCAACTTTATAGGTAAACTCCCCAGATTCGTCATAAAAACCACAGGTTTGCATTATCGCATTCAACCTTTTGACTTGGCTTTTTGTCACGATTTGCTCTCCTGAAATAGTTTTTCCTTCATTGGCAAAAAAGAAAAAAGAATGAGCCAATTCTTTACAAGTCATTTCTAGTGAACATTGATGGAAATAGAAATCAAGAACCGTTTCGACATCGTTATTTATATTTCCAAAAGATTTGAGAAAGTTTGCTAAAGCCGCATTTCTAAAACCTGTTTCTTTTTCAGATTTGGCTACTTTTAGATTGTAATTAATAGTTTGACAACCCGAAATTTTACGAATAAATTTTAAAAAATCTTCTTTTGGATTTTCTAAACTAGAAACCAACATATCCGCAATTACCAAAGCTCCAGCATTTATAAACGGATTTCGAGGAATTCCTTTTTCGTATTCTAACTGAACCAAAGAATTGAATGCACTTCCTGATGGCTCAACTCCTACTCGCTCCCAAACTTTTTCGTCTAAAAACGAAAATGCCAAAGCCACAGTTAGCGCTTTTGAAACCGATTGTATCGAAAATTTTTCGTTACTATCGCCTATTCCAAAATCTTGATGATTAATCGTGGTAAGATGAATCCCAAATTTATTCCCATCGATTTTTGCTAATTCAGGTATTGATTTAGAAACGTTTCCAATTATTGAAAGTGATTTTGTTTCTTGATATATTTCTTTTAGAATCTGCTCGTAATTCATTTTATCCTTAAATTTAAAAACAAATATAAAAAGAAAGACTTCGATTTCCCGAAGTCTATAAATATAAAAATTATTTAAATTGCTTACTACTCCAATTGCAACCTCAACTTAACAAGAGATTTGTTTTACATAAAAACTAAAAAACTTCTGTCAATTGAAGTACTTTGATATCTTTTACTTAAAAATGAATTCCTCCAAACAATCTGAAATCTAAAATCTAAAATCTAAAA
>NZ_JAYSSZ010000214.1:0-8414 GCF_043720215.1 Flavobacterium sp.
AAGCTAAAATATATTTTCGAAACTCATTTTCATGCTGATTTTGTTTCTGGTCATTTAGATTTAAGCAAAGCAACCCATGCTCCTATTGTTTATGGACCAAATGCGGCTGCTGAATTTAATTTCACATTAGCAACTGATGGTCAAGAATTTAAAGTTGGTAAAATTACAATAAAAGCCATTCACACTCCAGGACATACTATGGAAAGTACAACCTACTTACTAATAGATGAAAATGGAAAAGATTATGCCATTTTTTCTGGAGATACACTTTTTATAGGTGATGTAGGAAGACCTGACTTAGCACAGAAGGCAGCTTCAATGACTCAAGAGCAATTAGCTGGAGTTTTATTCCATTCATTACGAGACAAAATAATGACATTAGCAGATGATGTTATTGTTTATCCTGCACATGGTGCTGGTTCTGCTTGCGGAAAAAATATGAGCAAAGAAACTGTTTCAACAATTGGTGAACAAAAAGCTACTAATTATGCTTTACGTGCCAATATGACCGAAGCAGAATTTATTGCTGAAGTAACCGATGGATTATTACCTCCACCAGCCTATTTTGGGATGAATGTAGCTATGAACAAAAAAGGGATTGAAAGTTTTAGTACTATTCTAAACAATGGCATGAGGGCATTATCTGTTACTGAATTTCAAGTAGCTGCAGAAGAAACAAACGCTCTAATTCTTGATACTCGTAATAGTGGTGATTTTAGCAAAGGCTATATTCCGCAGTCTATTAGTATAGGAATAAGTGGTGATTTTGCTCCTTGGGTTGGTTCACTTGTCGCTGATGTTACTCAACCCATAATTTTGGTAACCGAAATTGGCAAAGAAGAAGAAGAAACAGTTACTAGACTGGCTCGTGTTGGTTTTGATAACTTGATTGGACATTTGCAAGGAGGTTTCGAATCATGGAAAAATGCAGGCTTAGAAATAGATACCGTACATAGAATAAATGCAGAACAATTTGCAAACGAAGTCAAAATAGGAGAAAGTAAAGTATTAGATATTCGCAGAGATTCAGAATACGAAGCTGAACACATAGAAGATGCCTATTCCCGACCATTAGCTTCCATAAATAATTGGATAAAAGACATAAATCCTGAAGAACATTTCTTTATGCATTGTGCTGGAGGTTACCGTAGTATGATTGCTGCATCTATACTTCAAGCACGTGGCTACAGAAATTTTACAGAAATTGAAGGCGGTTATAATGCCATTTTGAAAACAAATATTCCTAAAACAGATTTTGTTTGTCAAAGCAAAATTTTGCAATAGTTTCCAATTCACTTAAGGCTAAAAAACAGGCTGTTTTTGTAAACAGCCTGTTTTTTTTTGTGAAGTAAATAATTTAAAGTTATCTTGAATAATTAGGAGATTCCTTTGTAATTGTTACATTGTGCGGGTGACTTTCTCTAATTCCACTTGTGGTAATACGTACAAAACGTCCAGTTTCTTGCAAAGTTTGAATGTCTTTCGACCCGCAATATCCCATTCCTGCGCGAAGTCCACCTATAAATTGTAACATACTTTCGTTTAACTCGCCTTTATAAGGTACTCGGCCTACGATTCCTTCTGGAACAAGTTTCTTAACATCGTCTTCCACATCTTGGAAATAGCGATCTTTAGAACCGCCTTCCATAGCTTCAACAGAACCCATTCCTCGATAGGATTTAAATTTTCTACCTTCAAAAATAATTGTTTCTCCTGGAGATTCTTTCGTTCCTGCAAGGAGTGAACCTAACATAACGCAATCGGCTCCAGCAGCAATGGCTTTAGGAATATCTCCTGTATAACGAATTCCTCCATCGGCAATTACAGGAATTCCAGTTCCTTTAAGTGCAGCAGCAACTTCCAATACTGCTGAAAATTGTGGAAATCCAACTCCCGCAACAATTCTTGTTGTGCAAATTGAACCTGGACCAATTCCTACTTTTACACCATCGGCTCCATTTTCGACTAAGAATTTTGCGGCTTCTGGAGTGGCAATATTACCTACAATAACATCTATTTGAGGAAATTTAGATTTTACTTCTTTCAAAACATTAACAACACCTTGAGTATGTCCGTGAGCGGTATCAATAATTATAGCATCTACGCCAGCATTCACTAGTGCTTCTGCCCTATCTACAGCATCACCAGTTACTCCAATAGCTGCTGCAACACGCAAACGACCGTATACATCTTTGTTAGCAATTGGCTTCTGGGTTAGTTTTGTAATATCTCTAAAAGTGATAAGTCCAACTAATTTATAATCGACATTTACAACAGGTAGTTTTTCAATTTTGTTTCCTTGTAAAACGACTTCAGCTTGTTCTAATGAGGTTCCTTCAGCAACAGTTATTAAATTTTCGCTAGTCATTACTTCAATAATTGGTCGAGCATTATTTTTCTCGAAACGCAAATCACGATTGGTAACAATTCCTTTTAGAGTTTTATTTTCATCGACAATTGGAATTCCACCAATGCCAAATTCTTTCATCGCATTTTTAGCGTCTGCAACTGTTGATGTTAGTGGTAATGTAACAGGATCTATAATCATACCAGACTCAGCACGTTTTACTTTACGTACTTTTGCTGCTTGTTGCTCAATAGTCATATTTTTATGTAAAACTCCAATTCCTCCTTCCTGAGCCATAGCAATTGCCATAGAACTTTCGGTAACTGTATCCATAGCTGCAGATACAATAGGAACATTTAATGTAATATTTCTGGAAAATTTTGTTTGTATACTGACATCGCGAGGAAGTATGTCTGAGTAATTAGGAACTAACAATACGTCATCGTATGTTAATCCTTCTCCTATTATTTTTGAATTGTGTGCTTTCATTGCAATTTATAGTTGTAGTTAAATTGCATGCAAATATAGTAGTTTTTTCTATGATAGAAAAAATTAATAGTAATCAAAAATATATAAAATGATTAATTTTATATATTTTTACGAAATAATTAAAATTAATGAATTCTTTATCTATTTTTATTGCTGAAACTATTTTTGTGGGTATTGTAATTTTATCATTACATCGTTTAAGAAAATATTTCGGAATTGACTTATTGCTGATTTTTATTGGTTCTATTCAATTTTTTCAAACTCTATTAGCCTCAAGTATTTATAATGAGATTTTTAATGAAATTATAGTTTCTCCTGGTTCTTCTATTTTATTTACATCTTCTCTTTTTATTATATTATTAGTTTTTCATTCGGAAAATATATCAAAAACGAGAACAATAATATTTGGTTTGATGATTTCAAACATAATCATAACCATTTTATCAGTCTTTACGAGTTTACAACTCCAGTTGGACGATAATTCGATAAATATAGAATTCTTAGAATCAATTTTAAATCTAGATATTATTATTTTTATGACAGGAACCTGTCTATTATATATAGATTCCGTACTTTTAATAGTTATATACGAGTTTTTAAATTTAAAATTAAGTCGTAATTTTTTGTTTATAAAAATTTTAATTCCTCTTTGTTTAATATCGCTATTTGACTCTGTTGTTTTTTATGGAGTAAACCTTTTTTCATTAAACAATAGTTCCAATTTATTACTTTCAAGTATTGTAGGAAAACAAATAGTTGTAATTGTATTTGCAATAATGATGTATTTATATTTGAAAATTATAGATAATAAAAGACCTAAAAGTAAGTCTGAAAATTTGAAAGAAATATTTTCTGTTTTTACTTTTAGTGATACTCACCAAACAACCTAGATGCTACATTATAAGCACTTTCGAAACTCATAGGACTGGTGTTTGTAATTTCTTTTTGAGTAGTAAAATAAGATAATAATTTTTCAGTAGGCATATTTCCAGTTAAATTGTCAGTTGCCATAGGACATCCTCCAAAACCCTGAATTGCACCATCATAACGTCGACAACCTGCTTTGTAAGCTGCGTCGATTTTCTCGAACCATTTATCTGGTGTAGTATGCAAGTGCGCACCAAACTCTATAGTAGGATATTTATGTATTAAATTTGAGAATAAATAACTTATTACTTCTGGCGTAGATGAACCTACTGTGTCAGAAAGTGAAAGGATTTTTACACCCATATTGGCTAATTTTTCTGTCCACTCGCCTACTATTTCTACATTCCAAGGGTCACCGTACGGATTACCAAAACCCATAGAAATATAGGTTACAACTTCTTTGTTTGTTTTATCAGCTATTTCTAAAATTTCTTGTAAAGTAATCAGACTTTCAGCAATGGTTTTATGTGTATTTCGCATCTGAAAATTCTCAGAAATAGAAAATGGAAATCCTAAATATTGAATTTCTTTGTGAGCTGATGCTAAACTTGCGCCTTGGGTATTGGCAATTATTGCTAGTAACTTACTTTTTGTTTGAGACAAATCGAGTTGTGCTAAAACTTCGGCTGTGTCTTGCATTTGAGGAATGGCTTTAGGCGATACAAAACTCCCAAAATCGATACTATCGAAACCAACTCGCAATAAAGATTGAATGTAGTCTACTTTCCTAGCTGTAGGAATAAATGGCTTGATACCTTGCATGGCATCTCGAGGACATTCGATAATTTTTATTGGTTTCATAGAAAGTCAAAGATAGAAAAACAATTATGATTTTAAAATTATCAGTTTCAAATTTCGATAATTTAACACTATTACATATTTTGGTAATAAATAATACTATTACGTATTTTGGTAATAAATGATACTATTACGTATTTTGGTAATAATTTTTTAATGAAAATTAAAATCGAATCCTTTTTTTATTTACTTTTGATTTATGATAAGCATAATTACAGGAGATATTGTCAATTCTAGAAAGCTTCCTTCTACAATATGGATGGATGGTTTCAAGAAATTATTGTCCTCTTTTGGTAAAAATCCAATAGAGTGGGAAATTTATCGCGGTGATGAGTTTCAATTAGAAGTTAAAAATCCTGAAGATGTATTGCAAATCGCATTGCAGATAAAAGCGTTTTTTAAAACCAAGAAACTCGACATAAGAATGAGTATTGGTATTGGAGATAAAACGTACAAAGCCAAGAAAATTTCCGAAAGTAATGGCACCGCATTTTCTCGTTCGGGAGAAGTTTTTGAAACTTTAAAAAAACAAAAAGTTAATTTAGCCATCAACACAGGAGATAAAGAGTTTGATTTCGAAATAAATTTGATGCTACGTTTGTGTTTGACGTTTATGGATAATTGGCTTACACAATCGGCAGAATTTGTGCAAATTGCCATTTCAAACCAAACACTTTCGCAAGAAGAAATTGGAGTAAAACTAGGAATTAATCAAGCAGCAGTAAGCAGAAGACGTAAACGTGCTCAATTTGACTTGATGATGGAAACCGAAAATTATTTTAGACAAAAAATAAAAAACAGAAACGTATGATAATTTTCATAAAACTACTTTTAGCACATTTACTTGGTGATTTTTTGCTACAACCAACTTCGTGGGTTTTAGACAAAGAAAACAAAAAACACAAAAGTATTTATTTATACATTCATACCGTTTTGCATGGATTTTTAGCTTGGATTTTAGTTCCCGAAATACAATTTATTTGTTTTGCATTGCTCCTCGCCTTATCTCACGGATTAATAGATTTTTTGAAACTACATTTCCAAAAAGTCGAAACAAAACGCAACTGGTTTATTACTGATCAAGTCTTACATTTATTAATCATTGTAATCATTGCATCTGTTTATAAAAATCTTACTTTAGATCTTGCTATTTTCAATAATCATTTTTGGATTATGGTAACTGCAATTGTATTTCTTACCAAACCAACGTCTATTCTTATAAAAAATATAATTTCGATTTGGACACCCGAAAGCAAATCTGAAAACGACAATTCTCTACAAAATGCAGGAAATTATATTGGGATATTAGAACGATTGTTTGTTTTTTGCTTTATTATAACTTCTCATTTTGAGGCTATTGGCTTTTTATTAGCAGCAAAATCTATTTTTAGATTTGGTGACTTAAAAGAAGCGAAAGACAGAAAACTCACTGAATATGTGCTTATAGGGACGCTTTTAAGTTTTGGAATAGCTTTGTTAGTTGGGCTTTTGGTTGTTCATTTTCTCTAATATTTTTTTGTTAATCGCTTTTACTAATGCTGGCCCTTCGTAAATAAAACCAGTATAAAGCTGAATTAAGCTTGCTCCTGCTTCTAATTTTTCAATGGCATCATCGGCTGAATGGATTCCTCCTACTCCAATAATTGGGAAAGCTTTATAGCTTTTTTCAGACAAAAACCGAATCACTTCCGTAGAACGATTCGTTAGTGGTTTTCCTGATAATCCTCCCATTTCTATTCGGTTTACAGATTGCAAACCTTCACGAGAAATAGTAGTATTAGTCGCAATAACTCCAGCAATTTTAGTGATTTTTACAATATCTATAATATCTAACAATTGTTCGTTTGTGAGATCAGGCGCTATTTTCAAAAGAATTGGCTTCTGTTTTGGCTTAGCCAAATTTTTATTCTGCAAGGTTTGCAATAATTGTGTTAACGGTTCCTTTTCTTGTAATTCCCGAAGATTTGGTGTGTTTGGCGAGCTTACATTTACCACAAAATAATCGACGTAATCGTATAATGTATCAAAACAAATTTCGTAATCGGAAGTCGCATTTTCGTTTGGTGTGAGTTTATTTTTGCCAATGTTTCCACCAATAAGAACTCCATTATTATCTTTTAATCGAGTCACCGCTTCTTGCACTCCACCATTATTGAAACCCATTCTGTTTATAATTGCTTGATCTTCTTTTAGCCGAAACAATCGTTTTTTAGGATTTCCTTCTTGCGATTTTGGTGTTAAGGTTCCTATTTCTATAAATCCGAAACCAAAGTTTGAGAGTTCTTTATAGAGCTTAGCATCTTTATCGAAACCAGCAGCAAGACCCACAGGATTTTTGAATTTTAACCCAAAAATTTCCCTTTCTAAACGTTTGTCATTCACTTCATACAAGGATTTAAATAGTGATGTAAATCCTGGGATTTTTGATACAAATCGAATAATTGAAAAGGTAAAATAATGCACTTTTTCTGGATCAAACCAGAAAAGTATGGGGCGGATAATAAGTTTGTACATAATTGTTTGTGTTGTTATGCAAAAATAGAAATTGTTAAACGGAATTCTAAAATAAATTGTAAGTTTTATTTATCTTTATTGAATTAAATTTAAAGCCATGAATTGGGAAGCCAAAATTATAAGCCATAGAAAAGAAAAAAGAATTGCCGTTTCTTTTGAAAAAGATGAAGAGTTAATAAAACGAATAAAACTAGTTGTTGATTCAATATGGAGTCAGACATTACGAGTTTGGCATGTTCCTAATACGTTAGAGAATCAAATTCGTTTTAAAATTAATCTCGAAACTAGTAAAACCATATCCGAAGATAGCAATAAAGAATTAGAAAAATTTAAGCAATGGCTAAACTCCAAAAGATATAGCCAAAACACGATAAAAACATATACTGAAGCTCTAAAATCATTCTTACTATTTTTTAAAGAAAAAAGTGTCTACGAGATAACAAACAACGATGTTATAATCTATAATAATGAATATATTTTAAAAAATGATTTATCTTCTTCATACCAAAATCAGATTGTAAATGCTATAAAATTATATTTTAAAACCATCAAAAACGTTAAGATTGAAGTTGATAAAATACATCGTCCCAAACGAGAAAAAACCTTACCAAATGTATTGAGTAAAGAAGAAATAAAGTTGATTTTGAATATCCATAGCAACATCAAACATAAAATGATGCTTTCGTTAATTTATAGTTGTGGTTTGCGCTGTGGCGAATTATTAGCACTAAAACCAGTTCATGTCGATTCTAAGAGAAATATAATATTGCTTAAAAACTCAAAAGAAAAAAAAGACAGAATTGTGCCCTTGAGCCCAAAGATATTAGAAATGCTACGAGATTATTATAAAGTATACAAACCCACAATCTATTTATTTGAAGGACAAACAATTGGGTTTCCGTATGATGCTCGAAGTTTGCAACTCATATTGAAACAAGCCCTACAAAAATCAGGAATTACAAAACCTGCTACTTTGCATTGGCTAAGACACAGTTATGCAACTCATTTATTAGAAAGCGGTACCGATTTGCGCTATATTCAAGAATTATTAGGGCATAATAGTAGCAAAACCACCGAAATATACACCCATGTAAGCACAAAAAGTATTCAGCAAATTAAAAGTCCTTTTGATGATTTGTAAGGGAAAATTAATATATTTGAAAAATATAAAGCGAAACAAACATTCGTATATACACCTAAATTTAGGTAGATTGACGAAAGTTTGTTTCGCATATATACAAGTTAGCGGTCAGTTGTACCGAAAAGACTCAGACAACTACAATTGAGAATATTGCGTGTTTAAAAAAGTGGAAATTATTATATTTGAAGTGAAAAGTTT
>NZ_JAYSSZ010000215.1:0-8412 GCF_043720215.1 Flavobacterium sp.
CCCCATAAGCATATATAATATCAAAGTTAGTTTGGGAGAATTCTGGCGACAGAAAATCGACTGAAATTGCTGAGGCATTTTTGCAGTTATTTTGTTCAATCTTTTGTTGAAGAACAGCAATAGATACATCACTCAAATCTATTCCAATATATTCCTTGGCATTTTGCGCCATATAAATAGACAAGTAATTTCCTTTTAAACAACCTAAATCTAGTATTTTCTTATTACTAATATCTCCAAGCCAAATTTTATGTTCGTCGTAAACACGGTCTTTAATATCAAATTTTTGTCTAAAATCACTTAAAATCCCATTTCTAAAAGCCGCCCATAAAGTTGTTGCAATATTTCCTTTACCTTTTTCGGTCGAATTATAAAACTCTTTTTGGCGTTTATTTACTTCTAGTATTTCCTCGGTTTCTTTCATTATTTTACTCGATTTTGGCTTTACAAAAGTATTCTTTTTTGAAAGAGTTATTATTTTATTTTAAAATTCTTCTCAATGGCTTTGATCATTTCACCAGCAATATCTTTATGAGTAGCTCCTTCAATACCTTCTAAACCAGGCGAAGAATTTACTTCTAATAATAATGGTCCTTTTGAAGAACGAATAATATCGACACCTGCTACCTTCAGATCCATTGCTTTTGCAGCTTTTATGGCAATCCTTTTTTCTTCAATTGTTGGTTTTATGACAGATGCTGAACCACCTAAATGGATGTTGGCTCTAAATTCTCCAGGCAAAGCTTCACGCTGAATTGCAGCTACAACTTTACCATCTACAACAAATAATCTTAAATCTTTACCATTTGCTTCTTTGATAAATTCTTGAACTAATATATTAACATTCAAACTTTTGAAAGCGTTAATTACTGATTCAGCCGCTTTTTTTGTTTCTGCTAAAACTACTCCTTTTCCTTGCGTTCCTTCTAGTAATTTTACGATAAGTGGCGATCCGCCAACCATTTTTATTAAATCATCTGTATCTAATGGAGAATTTGCAAAACCTGTCGTTGGAATATCTACACCATGGTTTAGAAGTAATTGTAGAGAATATAATTTGTCTCGAGATTGTGTTATCGCTGCTGCAGAATTTAAACAAAAAACCTTCAATGCTTCAAATTGCCTTGTTAATGCACAACCATAAAATGTAATACTTGGACGAATTCTGGGAATAACGGCATCAAAATTATCTAGAACTTTTCCACCACGATAATGAATTTCTGGAGTTGTAGCGTCTAGTTTCATATAACATTCTTTAATATTTAAAAAGAACATTTCGTGACCACGCATTTCGCCAGCTTCCATGATACGTTTGTTACTATACAACTCAGGATTACTGGCTAATAAGCCAATTCGTAATCCACTTTTTGGTTCTTCGGAACTTTGATAAAATGATTTTATAGTTTCTACTGATGGTTGTCCTAATAAATATTTTTGTTCTGGATCTACAAGAATTCTTCCACTCATAGCTTCACGTCCCAAAAGCATGCGAAAACCCATTGAGTCTCTATTGGTCAATGTCATTTCGATTGTCCAAATGTTATCGTCAATTTTTAATTGTGTCTGTATTACATAACGTTGTTCTCTATAGCCGCTAGAGCTTTTTACAACACGTTTGTCAATTAATTTTGCTTCACAATGTTTGACAGCTTTAGTATTGTTTTGAATGGGATTTATATCAAATTTTACCCAGTTTTCATTGTCACGAATAAAAGGCGAAATATTAATTGCATGCAATGCCGAAGTTTTTGCTCCCGAGTCTACTCTGGCTTTGATAATTGGAATATTCAAATCTGGAAAAGAACACCATTCTTCACTACCTAGAATTAGTTTTTGTGGTAACATATAATTGAATTGTTTTAAACGTATTTAAATAAATATCAAAAGTAAATATTTGTTTTCAAAAAAAATGCAGAATCTCTTATAAAGTATAAACCCGTTATGTTATAAAAACGTAACGGGTTTACTATAAGGGAATAATAAAAGCTATTATTTAGTTGGCTCTTCTGCTTTCAGAATTTTCACACTCAATTCAGTAGCATTTTCTTCTATATCCATAAATATTTCGTCGCCTGTAGCTATTTTTGAAGTGATAATTTCCTCAGCAAGTACGTCTTCTACATATTTTTGAATAGCACGTTTTAATGGTCTTGCTCCAAATTGTCTATCGAATCCTTTTTCGGCAACATAAGCTTTTGCTTTGTCAGATAAAGAAAGAGAATAGCCTAATTCTTTAACACGAGCATATAATTTGTTTAACTCAATTTCGATAATTGAATTAATATCTTCTTTTTCTAAAGCATTAAATACAATTACATCGTCAATTCTGTTTAGGAATTCTGGTGCAAATGTTTTCTTTAATGCATTTTCGATGATACTTTTGGAATTATCGTCTGCTTGAGAAACTTTGGCAGCAGTTCCAAAACCTACTCCTTGACCAAAATCTTTCAATTGTCGTGCTCCAACATTTGAAGTCATGATAATAATAGTATTCTTGAAATCAATTTTTCGACCTAAACTATCGGTCATAAATCCATCATCAAGTACTTGTAACATCATATTGAAAACATCTGGATGTGCTTTTTCTATTTCGTCTAATAAAACGACACAATACGGTTTGCGACGGACTTTTTCTGTTAGTTGTCCGCCTTCTTCATAACCTACATATCCTGGAGGTGCTCCAACTAGACGAGAAATGGCAAATTTTTCCATATATTCACTCATGTCAATACGAACAAGCGCATCTTCTGAATCGAATAATTCTTTTGCTAAAACCTTGGCTAATTGTGTTTTACCAACACCAGTTTGTCCTAGGAAAATAAAGGAACCAATTGGTCGGTTTGGATCTTTTAATCCAGCACGATTTCGTTGAATAGAACGGGCGATTTTTAGTACCGCTTCGTTTTGTCCGATTACTTTGTTTTGAATAAGTTCTGGTAAATGTGCTAATTTATTACTTTCGGTTTGTGCAATACGATTTACAGGAATTCCTGTCATCATCGAAACAACATCGGCAACATTGTCTTCAGTTACATGGATTTTATTGTTTTTAGCATCATCATCCCATTCTTCTTGAGCGATTGCTAAGTCTTTTTCTATTTTTTTCTCATCATCACGTAGTTTCGCCGCTTCCTCATATTTCTGTCTTTTTACTACAGAATTTTTAAGTTCACGAACTTCTTCTAACTGACGTTCTAAATCAAGGATTTTCTTAGGAACATCTATGTTCGTGATGTGAACACGTGATCCCGCTTCGTCCAGTGCATCTATAGCTTTGTCTGGTAAAAAACGATCAGACATATATCTATTGGTTAGCTTAACGCAAGCTTCAATCGCTTCGTCGCTATAGGTTACATTGTGATGATCTTCGTATTTGTCTTTAATATTATGTAAGATGGTAATGGTTTCTTCTACAGATGTAGGTTCGACTATTACCTTCTGAAAACGACGCTCTAATGCTCCATCTTTTTCTATGTATTGACGATATTCATCTAATGTTGTAGCTCCGATACATTGAATTTCACCTCTTGCTAAAGCTGGTTTAAACATGTTGGAAGCATCCAATGAGCCAGTTGCGCCACCAGCACCTACAATTGTATGAATTTCATCTATAAAAAGAATAATGTCATCATTCTTTTCTAGCTCATTCATTACAGCTTTCATTCGCTCTTCAAACTGTCCGCGGTATTTTGTACCAGCAACAAGACTAGCTAAATCTAGAGTAACAACCCTTTTTCCGAATAATATTCTAGAAACTTTCTTTTGTATAATACGCAAAGCCAAACCTTCTGCAATCGCAGATTTTCCAACCCCAGGTTCTCCAATAAGTAAGGGATTGTTCTTTTTTCTTCGACTCAAAATTTGAGAAACTCGTTCTATTTCTTTTTCACGTCCCACAACCGGATCGAGTTTGCCTTCTTCAGCCATTTCTGTTAAATCTCTCCCAAAATTATCTAGAACAGGCGTTTTAGATTTTTTATTCGATTTATTGGCAGGATTATTAAAATTATCTCCTTTTAGGCTGTCATCTTGTCCTGAATCATCTCCATAAGAGGATTCGTTTTTGGGGAAATTATCTTGAAAATCTTCTTCGTTGTTACTTGGTGTCATATTTAAATATTGTTCTTTGGCTACATCGTAGTCAATTTTTAGCTTATTGAGGAGTTTGGTCGTTGGGTCATTCTCGTTACGTAAAATACATAGCAATAAATGTGCAGTACTTATTGAAGTAGCTTGAAAAACTTTAGCTTCTAGAAAAGTAGTTTTCAGAGCTCTTTCGGCCTGTCTTGTAAGATGTAAATTTTTCTTATCGTTGCTCACAATTACATTTGGATTGGCAGGGCTTAGTATTTCGACTTTCCTACGTAAATGATCTAAATCGATAGAAAGATTATTTAATATAGAAATAGCAGTCCCATTTCCGTCACGTAAAATACCCAACATTAAATGTTCGGTACCAATAAAATCGTGACCCAAACGCAAGGCTTCTTCCTTACTATAAGTAATTACATCTTTGACTCTTGGTGAAAAATTATCATCCATAATTATATCTTGTTAATGTAAATTTAGTGATTTATCAATAGAAATGCAAAAATCATTCCGCACCAAATGTACTGACAGCTAATTGACAAAAAAATATTCAAAAACAAGTGTTAAAGTATCTATTATTTATTAACCAAAAGAACCTTTAATATTGTTAATAAAAATAAGAAAATTCTATTATTATGTGTGTAAAAAATAATCGAGAAAGCTTATATTAGCAGGATTTTTAAAATTAGATAATTAAACATAAATATAGTATGTCGACAGGAGAAAAGTTAATACCAATTAACATTGAAGACGAAATGAAAACAGCTTACATCGATTATTCGATGTCGGTTATTGTATCGCGTGCCTTACCTGATGTAAGAGATGGTTTAAAACCAGTTCACAGAAGGGTTTTATATGGTATGTATGATTTAGGAATAACTTCAAAATCTGCCCACAAGAAATCTGCGAGAATTGTCGGAGAAGTTTTAGGTAAATATCACCCACACGGAGATACATCAGTATATGATGCTATGGTTCGTATGGCTCAAGAATGGTCTTTGCGTTATTTGTTAGTAGATGGTCAAGGTAACTTTGGTTCTGTAGATGGAGATAGTCCTGCAGCCATGCGTTATACGGAAGCTAGAATGCGTAAAATTTCGGAAGAAATTATGGCAGATATAGAAAAAGAAACTGTCGATTTTCAGTTAAACTTTGATGATACTTTATACGAGCCAAAAGTAATGCCTACTAAAGTTCCTACTTTATTAATAAACGGAGCAACAGGAATTGCAGTTGGTATGGCAACAAATATGCCACCACACAACTTAACAGAAGTTATTAATGGTACTTTAGCTTACCTTGAAAATAACGATATCGAGATTGATGAGTTAATGCACCATATTAAAGCACCAGACTTTCCAACAGGTGGTATAATATATGGTTACGAAGGTGTTCGTGAAGCTTTTAAAACTGGTCGTGGACGTATTGTAATGCGTGCAAAAGTTGGTTTTGAAGAGGTTGATGGTCGCGAATGTATAATCGTGAGCGAGATTCCTTACCAAGTGAATAAAGCCGATATGATTAAACGTACGGCCGATTTGGTTAATGATAAAAAAATTGAAGGTATATCGAACATTCGTGATGAATCGGATAGAAACGGTATGCGTATCGTTTATATATTGAAACGTGATGCAACTCCAAACGTTGTATTAAACACACTTTATAAATATACCCAATTACAATCTTCATTTAGTGTAAATAATATTGCGCTAGTAAAAGGTCGTCCTCAAATGTTGAATCTAAAAGATTTGATTCATTATTTTGTAGAACACCGTCATGATGTAGTGGTTCGTAGAACTCAGTTTGATTTAAGAAAAGCAGAAGAAAGAGCACATATATTAGAAGGTTTAATCATTGCTTCGGATAATATTGATGAAGTAATTGCTTTAATTCGAGCTTCTAAAAACACCGATGAAGCCAAAGAAAAATTAATCGAAAGATTTAAACTTTCTGATATTCAGGCACGTGCAATCGTAGAAATGCGTTTGCGTCAATTAACTGGTCTAGAACAAGACAAATTAAGAGCTGAATATGAAGAATTAATGAAATTAATTGAGCATTTGAAAGCTTTATTGGCTGATGTGAACTTAAGAACTGCATTAATCAAAGAAGAACTTGAGGACATGCGTGCCAAATATGGTGACGAACGTCGTTCTCAAATTGAATATTCAGGTGGAGATGTTAGTATAGAAGATTTAATTGCCGACGAAAATGTAGTGATTACAATTTCTCACGCAGGATACATAAAACGTACAAATCTTAATGAATACAAAACACAAAATAGAGGAGGAGTAGGTCAAAAATCTGCTGGAACTCGTGATGCCGATTTCTTAGAACACATGTATGTGGCTACAAACCATCAATATATGATGTTCTTTACCCAAAAAGGAAAATGTTATTGGATGCGTGTTTACGAAATTCCAGAAGGAAGTAAAACAGCAAAAGGACGTGCTTTACAAAACTTAATTAATATAGAAAGTGACGATAAAGTAAAAGCGTTTATCTGTACACAAGACTTAAAAGACAAAGACTATACAACTAGCCATAATTTAATTATGGTTACTAAGAAAGGATTGGTTAAGAAAACATCTTTAGATAAATATTCTAAACCACGTGTAAATGGTGTTGCAGCTATTACTATCAAAGAAGGTGACGAATTATTATCGGCCGAATTAACAGATGGAAACAGTCAAATAATCGTAGCTGTAAAATCAGGTAAATTACTTCGTTTTGAAGAAACTAAAACTCGACCAATGGGAAGAACAGCTTCTGGAGTTCGTGGAATTAGACTTAAAGACGAATCTGATGAAGTAATCGGAATGGTTTCTGTAAATGATATGAATAGTGAAATTCTTGTTGTTGCCGAAAACGGATACGGAAAACGTTCTAGTCTTGATGAATACAGAATTACAAATCGTGGTGGAAAAGGAGTTAAAACCCTTAATATTACAGAGAAAACAGGACAACTTATTTCTATAAATTCTGTTACAGATGCTGATGATTTAATGATTATCAATAAATCTGGATTAACCATCAGAATGGCTGTAGAAGATTTACGTGTAATGGGTCGTGCAACGCAAGGTGTAAAACTAATTAACTTAAAAGGTAAAGATTCTATCGCAGCAGTTACAAAAGTAATGAAAGATGATGTAGAGGAAGTTCTTGTTGATGAAGATGGAAATATTATCGAATCTGCAATTGAAAGAGTTAAACCAGTATTAGAAGTTCTTGAAGACGACGGAACAGCTGATGATGACGATGATGATGATTCTGACGAAGAAGTTGAAGACGATTCAGAAGATGCAGATGATGATTCTGACGACGAAGCATAATTAGTTAATTAATGCGAATTTCAATATTTGGCACAGATATTGAAATTTGTATTTTAAATTTTAAATAAAAAAAGATAAAATCATATTCTATGAAAACAAAATATGTAATAATAGCAGGAGCATTATTCATCTCAGCAGCTACTTTTGCTCAGAAGGATGAATTAAAAACATTGAAGAAAATTTATGCAAAAGAAACTATTTTAGATTCTGATTTAGTTGATTATAAAAAAAATGCTATAAAATTTGGAGATGTAGCGATTGAAGAAAGCGACAAAATATATGCAGATTTTTATAAAGGTATGTTGCCAATTCTAGAAATAAATGCTTTAGGAGCTAGTGCAACACCAATGCAAATAGCGAGTTTAATTAATATAAAAAACATATTAGAACTTTCTTCGGGGTTAAATGCAACACTAGATTTTGAAAAAAAATCTGGAAAAAAGATTTATACTGATGATATAAATGAGACTATAAATAGCTTTAAACCAACCCTGTGGCAATTTGTTATAGCATTAGACGCTCAAAAAAAATACAAAGAAGTTTCGCAAGTTGCTTATGCAATTTATCAATTAGACAAGAAAGATAAAGAAAGATTATTTGTTGCGGCGGATTATGCATTAAGAGCTGAAGATTATAATAACGCTATCAAATTGTATAATGAGCTAAATGCTTCAAATTATACAGGAGAAGGAACAAATTATTTAGCAAAGAATAAAGCAAACGATCAAGAAGATTATTTTAATACGCTTGCAGAAAGAGATGTTGCAGTAAAAATAGGAACACATTCAAATCCTAGAATTGAAAAAACACCATCAAAAAGGGGAGAAATTTACAAGAACCTTGCTATGGCGTATATTGCTAAAGACGATGTTCCAGGAGCAAAAAAATCAATTTCAGATGCAAGAGCTGCCAATCCAGACGATACATCTCTAATTATTACCGAAGCAAATTTGTATTATAAAACAAATGATTTGGATATGTACAAAAAACT
>NZ_JAYSSZ010000216.1:0-8403 GCF_043720215.1 Flavobacterium sp.
GTAGTCTTTTTGAGTACGCTTTACATAGCGAGGTTCCTGGGTGTTTTCCATAACGATGAATTTATGTATCGCTATTTTAGGACAAGACAAATAGGTAAAAAAAAACAGGCAATAATAATTGCCTGTTTAAAATTGGTTTTTTTTTTATTTTAATAATATTTTTTTTAAGAAAATTTTATTATTTGATTTTATTTTCATTATGTACATTCCACTTGCTATATTATTTAAATCTAATTGTTGATTATCATTAGAATTATTTAATTCAAACGATTTAACAATTTTTCCAGTTAAATCTGAAACTTGAATTTCAGTTAAAGGAATTTTTTTAATATTTCTAATTGTTAAAAAATTTTGTATGGGATTAGGAAAGAATGTAAAATCGTTTAGTTCTACAGAATCACTCAAAGATAATGTATTTGCATATATTTGAACTTCGGCTACTTGAAAAGTACTTTGAGGTCCACATAAATTTGTGAAATTAACTCGGTAATATCCATAGGTTATAGTATTTACAAATGAGTAACTAATTACTGTATTTCTAGGTTGTCCACAAATAATTATACCGTTATAAATACTTGTATAGATTATACCATCATTTGAGCCCAACAATTGAAAATTTTGTGGATCACGATTAGGAATGTTATTAGATAAAGTAATATCAATTCTAATTGCAACTTGAGGATTAGATGACACGTTTACTTGAAAACCCATACCATCATTAATATTTGTGTCAGAAAATTTAGTATTAATGTCTCCGTCAATTATTTTTCCAATTTCTTCTCCAACTGGTGAGTTTACAACTAAATATGGAGTTATAGGCGTTGTTGAACTCAGCAAAGGAGTTTGAGAAAAGCTTATTGTTGACGCCAGTAATGCTAAAAATAAATAATTTTTTTTCATCTTTTTTAATTTAAAGTTATGTAAAGTTATACAAAAAAAGGTTTCTAATTTTATTTTTTCTAAGAAATGTAAAATTTAATTACAAAATGCCCCATAAAATAAAACTAAATAGAATATTCAAAAAAAAAGTACCTTTATACCCACAAAAAAAATAAAAATGAAATTTAAAACTTTTTACTTAATACTATTCATTCTACTTCTATTACATGTAAGCTGTAAGAGAGAAACCGATTTTGATCCTAATGCGCCCGATGCATTAACAACCAACAGAGATACATTAGCAAATCCTTCCGATGATTTTTTTGCTTATGCCAATGGTGGCTGGTTTAAGCGTAATCCAATTCCTGAGACGGAAAGAAGTAATGGTATTTTTAGAACGATTCAAGATACTATAAATAATCAGATAAAGTCTATTTGTGAAAAATCGGCTGCTGCAAATGCTGACAAAGGAACGAACAAACAAAAAATAGGCGATTTCTATGCTTCTGGTATGGATACTATTTCGATTAATAAGTTAGGAATTTCACCATTGAAATCAGAATTAGCAAAAATTGATGCAATTAAAGATGTTTCGTCTTTATTGAATTCTATTGCCTATTTACATACTATTGGTGCAAGTCCAGCTTATGGATTTTATGTTGGTCAAGATGATAAAATTAGTACTAAATATGCACTTTTCTTCTCGCAAGGTGGATTAGGAATGGGAAATCGCGATTATTATTTCAATACCGATAAAGAAACTGTTACCATTCGTACTGAATATGTAAAACATCTAGAAGCTATGTCGAAACTAATGGGTAACGATGAAGTGAACTCTAAAAAGAACGCACTAGTTATTATGAAATTAGAAACCGAATTAGCTAAAAACTCTCGAAAGTTGGAAGCTTTACGTGACCCAATTAAGAATTATAACAAAATGTCAGTAGCACAATTTAAATCGGCTACGCCAAATATTGCTTGGGATAAACTATTGCCTGTAATGAATATTAAAAATTCAGATTCTGTTATTGTAGGTCAACCTGAATTTTATAAAGCGTTAGATAAAACCATTAAAACCTATTCGATAGAAGATTGGAAAACCTATTTAAAATGGGATTTAGTCAATAGTTATGCTTCATATTTAGGCGCTGATATTGAAAAACAAAACTTTTATTTCTATTCGACAGTTATGAGTGGTGTAAAAAAACAAAAACCTCGTTGGAAAAGAGTTGTAGAACAAACTGATGGTTCATTAGGAGAATTAGTAGGTCAAGTATATGTAGATGAATATTTACCAAAAGGAACTAAAGAAAAATTATTAGAAATAGGAAATAATATTCGTGATGTCTATGCAGAGCGTATCAAAAAATTAGATTGGATGAGCGAAGCTACTAAAGTAAAAGCTTTGCATAAACTATCTAAAATTGTAATGAAAGTTGGTTATCCTGACAAATGGAAAGATATGTCTTCTGTGATTATTGATAAAGGTGTTTACTGTGCCAATGTGATGTCTGTTAACAAATGGAGTTATAATTATATGTCTACAAAGTACGGAAAACCTGTAGATAGAACCGAATGGGGCATGTTTCCACAAACATACAATGCCTATTACAACCCAAGTAACAACGAAATTTGTGTTCCAGCTTGTAATATAATTGTTCCAGGTTTTGAAGGGCGTATGCCAGACGATGCTGTTTTATACGGAATCATTGGTGGTTCTACATTTGGTCACGAAATTACTCACGGTTTCGACGACCAAGGAAGTCAGTATGACGAAAAAGGAAATTTGAACAATTGGTGGACGGCTGATGATTTGAAGAAATTTAAAGAAAAAACCAAAGCTATAGTTGCACAATATAGTAAGTACGAAGCTTTACCCGGTAAATTCGTAAATGGCGATGCCACTCAAGGCGAAAACATTGCAGATTTAGGTGGAGTTGTCATGGGTTACGAAGCATTTAAGAAAACGCCTCAATACAAAACCAATAAGAAAATTGCAAAATTATCACCAGATCAAAGGTACTTTTTAGCTTATGGTTATGCTTGGATGGTAAATATTAAGCCAGAAGCACTTGGACAACAGTTGCTAACAGATGTTCACGCTCCAGCAAAATTTAGAATCAACGGACCTTTAAGTAATATTCCTGAGTTTTATAAAACATTTACTATCAAAGAAGGAAGTAAAATGTTTATAGCAGAGAAAGACAGAGTAGTCATTTGGTAGATTACTCTATTGTTTTAAAAATCCATTTTTAAGTTTTGCTTAAAAATGGATTTTTTTATTGGTGTTAATTATTGTTTTAACTTTTCTATATTTGTTCAAATTATAAAAAGTGAGTAATACCAATAAATTAAAAATTTTTAATGATCCAATATATGGTTTTATTACCATTCCTAATCCATTAATTTACGACTTAATTCAACATCCGTATTTTCAGCGTTTGCGACGTATTTCTCAAATGGGATTATCGTCATTAGTGTATCCAGGAGCTAATCACACAAGATTTCATCATGCTTTAGGGTGCTTGCATATCATGCAAAAAGCGATTCAAGTACTTCGATTCAAAAATACTGAAATTTCTCCTGAAGAAGAAAACGCATTGTATATTGCTATTTTGTTACACGATATAGGTCATGGTCCTTTTTCGCATGCTATGGAACACAGTATTGTAGAAGCTGTGCATCATGAGCAAATTTCGTTACTGTTTATGAATAAATTGAATGTTGAATTTGATGGAAAATTAGATTTAGCCATTCAGATTTTTAAAGAAGAATATCCACGTAAATTCATGTTACAGCTTATTTCTAGCCAATTAGATATGGACAGAATGGATTATTTGAAACGAGATAGTTTTTACTCTGGTGTCGAAGAAGGAAAAATAAATTCTGACCGATTAATCCAAATGATGAATGTTGTTGATGATGTATTGGTCATCGAAGAAAAAGGAATTTATTCAGTCGAAAAATTCTTAATGGCACGCCGATTAATGTATTGGCAAGTTTATTTGCATAAAACCAGTTTAGTGGCTGAGTTAACATTAACAAACACACTAAAAAGAGCCAAAGAATTATACCAAAAAGGAATTAAAATTGAATGTAGCGAAAACTTACTTTTTTTTATCGAAAACAAAATAAGCTTAACCGATTTCAATGATGCTATTCTAGATAAATTTGCGCAACTTGATGATACAGATATTATTGGCGCTATAAAACAATGGCAATCACATCAGGATTTTACTTTAAGTTCCTTGAGTAAAATGATAATCAATAGGGATTTACTTAAAATAAAAATGAATGAAGAAAAATTTTCTTCAGAAGAAGTTCACAGTTTAGTAGAACAATTTTCGAAAGAGAATAACGTTACTATTCAAGAAGCAAAATACTTTGTTTTTAAAGGAAAAATCAGAAATCAAGCCTATAGTAAATCGGCGGAGCCTATACGAATACTCAAAAAAGATGGTTCTATAGAAGATGTGGCCTTGTTATCCGATCAATTATCACTGAAAGCTTTATCGAAACAAGTAACTAAATATTTTCTTTGTTTTCCAAAACAACTCAATAAAAACTAAAGTTTCTTTTCAAAATTTTATATTTTTGCGTTAATGAAACGAGAAAAGCAAACTCTCGATTTAAATAAAAAAGAAGTTATCGAGTTCCATTTTATACAAATGGAAAATATAATCAGATAAAATGAAATTTACAGCCCAACAAATAGCGGAAATATTAGAAGGAGAAGTAGTCGGAAATCCGATGGCTGAAGTTTCTAAATTATCTAAAATTGAAGAAGGAACTGAAGGTTCATTAACTTTTTTGGCCAATCCAAAATACACTAATTTTATATATGAGACAAAAGCAACAATAACCATTGTTAACAATACTTTTGTGCCAGAAAATGAAGTTTCAACAACATTAATAAAAGTAGAAGATGCCTATGCTGCTTTTAGTAAGATTTTAGAATTTTATAATCAGGTTAAATTAAATAAAGTTGGTATTGAAGTACCTTGTGTGCTATCTGAATCTGCAAAACATGGAACTAATTTTTACCTAGGTAGTTTTAGTTACATAGGCGAAAACGTAATTATTGGAGATAATGTCAAAATTTACCCAAATTCTTTTATTGGTGATAATGTAATTATTGGCGATAATACTATTATTTTTGCAGGTGTAAAAATTCTTTCAGAATCACAAATCGGAGAAAACTGTAATATCTATTCTGGGACTGTAATTGGAGCTGATGGTTTTGGTTTTGCACCAAATCCAGATGGAACTTTTAGCAAGATACCTCAAATAGGAAATGTAATTATCGAAGATAATGTAGATATTGGAGCTTGTACTACAATAGACAGAGCCACAATGGGTTCTACAATTATTAGAAAAGGAGTGAAACTGGATAATCAGATTCAAATTGCTCACAATGTAGAAATTGGAGAAAATACAGTTATTGCAGCACAAACAGGAATTGCAGGAACTACAAAAATTGGCAAAAATTGCATGATTGGAGGTCAAGTAGGAATAGCCGGTCATTTGACAATAGGAAATAATGTCAGAATTCAAGCGCAGTCAGGAGTAGGAAAAAGTATAAAAGATGGAGAAGTTTTACAAGGAAGTCCATCGTTTGGATATTCTGAATATAGCAAATCATACGTACATTTTAGAAACCTTCCTAAAATAGTTACCGAAATAGAAGAATTAAAAAAAACAATAAAATAATTATGGTCAAACAAAAAACCATCAAAAACGAAATTTCTCTTACTGGAGTTGGGCTTCACACAGGAAATGAAGTAAAGATAACTTTTAAACCAGCACCAATAAATAATGGTTTTTCTTTTGTTAGAGTAGATTTAGAAGGCGAACCAATAATTGAAGCCGATGCAAACTATGTTGTAAATACACAACGTGGAACCAATTTAGAAAAATTAGGTGTAAAAATTCAAACTCCTGAACATGTTCTTGCGGCGTTAGTTGGTTGCGATTTAGACAATGTTATTATCGAACTAAATGCTTCTGAACTTCCAATCATGGATGGTTCTTCAAAATATTTTGTTGAAGCAATAGAAAAAGCAGGTGTTGCAGAACAAGAAGCTGAAAGAAATGTTTATGTAGTAAAAGAAGTTATTTCTTATACAGACGAAGCAACAGGAAGCGAAATAATTGTCATGCCATGTGATGATTATCAAGTTACTGCAATGGTCGACTTTGGTACAAAAGTACTAGGAACTCAAAATGCAAGTTTAAAAAGTATTGGCCAGTTTAAAACTGAAATTGCTGATTGTCGCACATTTAGTTTCTTACATGAACTAGAAACACTACTCGAAAACGGACTTATAAAAGGCGGAGATTTAAATAATGCCATTGTGTATGTAGATAAAGAAATATCTGATATAACAATGGACAGATTAAAAATTGCTTTTGGGAAAGATAAAATTTCAGTTACACCAAATGGTGTTTTGGACAACCTTACTCTGTTATATCCTAACGAAGCAGCACGTCATAAATTGTTTGATGTTATTGGCGATTTAGCATTAATAGGAACCAGAATAAAAGGAAAAGTAATTGCAAACAAACCAGGACATTTTGTGAATACTCAATTTGCAAAAAAAATGTCTAAAATTATAAAAACGGAACAGAGAAATCACATTCCAGTATATGATTTAAACAAAGAACCATTAATGGATATTCATAAAATCATGAGTATTCTTCCTCACAGACCACCATTTTTATTCGTAGATAGAATAATCGAAATGACCGAAAGTTCTGTAGTTGGTTTAAAAAATGTAACGATGAACGAAACATTCTTCGTTGGTCATTTTCCAGGAGCACCAGTTATGCCAGGTGTTATCATTGTAGAAGCAATGGCACAAACAGGCGGAATTTTAATATTAAGTTCTGTCCCTGATCCTGAAAATTACTTAACTTTTTTTATGAAAATAGACAATGTTAAGTTCAAACAAAAAGTATTACCAGGTGACACATTAATATTCAAATGCGATTTAATTACACCTATAAGAAGAGGTATTTGCCATATGCAAGCCCATGCTTATGCAAACGGAAAATTAGTTGCTGAAGCCGAATTAATGGCTCAAATCGCTAAAATATAATATTTTTTTGTTGATTTGATTATTCGGTTAATCAATAAAACAGTTAAACGATTAAACAAAATTTATGAATCAACCACTAGCATACGTACATCCAGGAGCAAAAATTGCAAAAAATGTTGTCATAGAACCATTTACAACCATTCATAATAACGTAGTTATTGGAGACGGAACTTGGATAGGTTCAAATGTTACCATCATGGAAGGTGCAAGAATAGGAAAAAATTGTAATATTTTTCCAGGAGCAGTAATTTCAGCGATACCACAAGATTTAAAATTTGGAGGAGAAGATTCGCTTGTTGTTATTGGTGATAATGTTACAATCAGAGAATGCGTTACCGTAAATCGTGGTACTGTTGCATCAGGACAAACAACCATTGGAGACAATTCTCTAATTATGGCGACAGCACATATTGCACACGATTGCCATATCGGCAAAAATGCCATTGTGGTAAATGGAGTAGCACTTGCAGGTCATGTTACTGTTGGCGATTATGCAATTATTGGCGGATTAGCGGCTATTCATCAGTTTATTTCAATTGGAGATCATGCTATGGTTTCTGGCGGATCGTTAGTAAGAAAAGATGTGCCACCATATACTAAAGCAGCAAAAGAACCTTTGTCTTATGTAGGGATTAACTCAGTTGGGTTAAGAAGACGTGGTTTTACTACCGAAAAGATAAGTGAGATACAAAGTATTTATAGAACCTTGTACCAAAAAAATTACAACACATCTCAAGCGATGGCAATAATTGAAGCTGAAATGGAAGCAACTCCAGAAAGAGATGAAATTCTTCAATTTATAAGAAATTCTTCTCGAGGAATTATGAAAGGATATACAGGAGTGTAACTTTTTGGTTATTTGTTGATTCGGTTATTTGTTTAATCGTCTTGACCGAATAACAGAATTAACAAATAAACGAATCAACAAATAAATAAAAAAAAATGGCATCTACATCAGATATAAGAAACGGATTGTGTATCAAATTTAACCACGATATTTATAAAATTATCGAATTTCTTCACGTAAAACCAGGAAAAGGACCAGCATTTGTAAGAACAAAACTACGAAGCTTATCTAACGGAAAAGTATTGGATAATACATTTTCGGCAGGACACAAAATAGAAGAAGTTCGTGTAGAAACACATACTTATCAATATTTATATTCTGAAGGAGATCAGTTTCATTTTATGAATGTAGAATCTTTTGAGCAAATTACTTTAGATAAAAAAATTCTTGATAATCCAGACTTATTAAAAGAAGGAACAAATGTAATGGTTCAAGTAAACACTGAGACTGATTTACCACTTTCAGTAGATATGCCAGCTTCTATCGTTCTTGAAGTTACTTATGCTGAACCAGGTGTAAAAGGTAATACGGCAACAAATGCAACAAAATCAGCTACGGTAGAAACTGGAGCTTCAATAA
>NZ_JAYSSZ010000217.1:0-8373 GCF_043720215.1 Flavobacterium sp.
CTTTATTTCGGATATGCCAGGAACGCTAGGAAAAACAGATGTTTGGAAAGTTAGTGTAAATGAAGACGGGAGTTTCGGTAAGCCAGAAAATTTAGGAGATAATGTAAATACTGAAGGAAACGAATTATCATCGTTTATTGCGGATGATAATACATTATATTTTGCTTCAAACGGAAGAACTGGTCTTGGAGGTCTTGATGTTTTTGCTGTTGATTTGAATAAAAACACTGAACCAATTAATCTTGGAAAACCAATTAATACAGAGAAAGACGATTTCGGATTTACTTATAATCAAACACAAAAAGTAGGATTTTTATCAAGTAACCGGGACGGAGGTCAAGGAAGTGACGATATTTATTTAGCTTTACCAGTTTGTTTGGTAGATTTAGTTGCAACTGTTCATGATAAAAAAACAGGAGCGCTTTTATCTAACACAACAATTACAGTTGTAGATGAAAAGAAAAATGTTGTAGCAAATGGAGTTTCAAATGATATGGGTAAAGCTAACTTTAACCTAGAATGCGACAAAGCTTATTTTCTTAATGTAGATAAAGACGGATATACAAGCGATGTTTTCACAATGGAGAAATCCAAAGGAGGAGAAGTTGCTATGAATACTGATTTAGCTCCAATTGAAGCTATTGTAACAGAAACTGAAGTAATTCTAAACGAAATTAAGTTTGAGTTTAACAAAAGCAACATTACACAACAAGGGGCTTTAGAATTAGATAAATTAGTAGCAGTGATGAATCAGTATCCAGAAATGGTAATCTTTGCTAAATCGCACACCGATTCACGTGGTGATGACAGTTATAACTTAGGTTTGTCTGTACGTAGAGCAAAATCAACAGTTCAATATGTTATTTCTAAAGGTATTGTTGCCGAAAGAATTTCTGGACAAGGTTTTGGAGAAACTGAACCAAAAGAAAACTGTGGTAAAGATTGTACTGAAGAACAACATGCTGAGAATAGACGTTCTGAGTTTATGATTGTTAAGAAATAAGAAGCATTCTGAAAATAGACATAAAGAAGAATCCCGAAGCAAATATTGTATTTGTTTCGGGATTCTTTAATTTAAATAAAAAAATGTTTTAAAACAATCATAAAATTTAACTTCGTATTTTTGCTTTTTTATAATTGTTGATGAACTACACTTATCCAAAGACTGAAAAGCTAAAAAGCAAGAATACTATCGATTTACTATTTTCTGAAGGAAAATCAGTATCTAAATATCCTTTGCGATTAGTTTATGTTCCAATTACTTTAGAAAATGAAGAACAACTAAAAATGGGTGTTTCGGTTTCTAAAAAATACTTCAAAAAAGCTGTAGATAGAAATTATTTTAAACGTGTTTTGCGAGAAACATATCGTTTAAACAAACAATTACTTCTAGATAATCTTGACACTAAATCGTATGCTTTTATGTTTTTTTATCAAAGCAAAGACAGGTTATCTTACCAAGAAATTAATGAGAAAACGATTCAGCTGTTTAAAAAATTTATCGCTACTGAAAAAGAAGCTAAATAATAAAAATTAGTTGCCTCTTTTTTACAAATCAAATCCCATTTTCACACCTAATTTATCGGCAATGATTCGAGAAATTTTGCTTCTTAGTTCTGGTATTTTGATACTTCCTGTCACTTCGCTTGTAAAAGCATACATCAATAACGCTTTAGCTTCTTTTTTAGGAATTCCGCGCTGTTGCATGTAAAACATTGCGTTTTCATCTAGCTGTCCGATTGTACAACCATGAGAACATTTTACATCATCTGCAAAAATTTCTAGTTGTGGTTTTGCATTAATTGTGGCTTTGTCGCTCAATAAAATGTTGTTATTTTTTTGGAAAGCATCGGTTTTTTGTGCTTCTTTTTCTACAAAAATCTTGCCGTTAAAAACTCCTGTCGATGACCCGTCAAGAATGGTTTTGTAATTCTGATGACTTTCGCAGTTTGGCGTAGCGTGTTGTACTAAAGTATAATGATCTACATGTTGCTTATCGCCAATAATTGTAACACCTTTCAACGTAGAATCGATTCTTTCACCTTGATGATAAAAATTCAGGTTGTTTCTTGTAATGTTACCGCCAAAAGAAAAAGTATGAACAGATACGTTACTTTCTTGTTTTTGAGCGATGTAAGTATTGTCAATCAAATTGGCATTTTGCACATCATTTTGCACTTTGTAATAATCGACAATAGCACGTTTTTGAGCAAAAATTTCGGTAACTGAATTCGTTAATACCGGATTCTCATTCAAACTTTGATGACGTTCTATAATTTGCACGTGGGCGTTTTCGCCAACAATGATTAAGTTACGTGGTTGAACCATCAAGGCAGCTTCTGAACCTGTGGAAAAATAAATAATTTCGATAGGCTTTTCGACCACTTTACTTTTAGGAATATTTATATAAGCACCCTCGCTAGCAAAAGCTGTATTTAAGGAAGTCAAACTTTCTTCTTTACTGGCTATTTTGTTAAAATATTCGTCGATGTACATTTTATATTTCGGCTTGTTTAATGCCGATGACATTAAGCAAACATCCAAACCATCATGTGTAGTTGAAGATAAAAAAGAACTAAATATCCCATCGATAAACACTACTTTAAAGGTGTCTATTTCGTGAAGAAAATATTTTTTTACTTCTTTAAATTCAATAGAATTTTCTTTTTTAGGAAATACGCTAAAATCATTTTTCAAAATGGTATTTAACGAGGTGTATTTCCAAGATTCTTCTTTTTTAGTTGGGAATCCTTTACTTTCAAAATTCTTTATAGCCTGACTACGCACATCGTGAAGCTCTTGATGAAAATCTATTTTTTCTTCAAAAGCCATAAATGACGATAATAATTTTTCTTTCAATTCCATGTTAGTTAACTTCTTGTTTTAACCAATCGTATCCTTTTTCTTCTAATTCTAATGCCAATTCTTTTCCGCCAGATTTTACAATTTTTCCATCGTGAAGAACGTGTACAAAATCAGGAACGATATACTCTAACAAACGTTGGTAATGCGTAATTACGATTACTGCATTGTCTTTGCTTTTTAGTTTGTTTACTCCGTTTGCTACAATACGCAAGGCATCGATATCAAGTCCAGAATCGGTTTCGTCAAGGATGGCTAATTTTGGTTCAAGCATAGCCATTTGAAAAATCTCGTTACGTTTCTTTTCTCCTCCAGAAAATCCTTCGTTAAGGGAACGAGATAAGAATTTACGATCTATTTCTAATAATTCTGATTTTTCACGAATAAGTTTCAACATTTCGTTAGCTGGCATATCTTCTTGACCTCTAGCTTTTCTAGACTCATTGATGGCCGTTTTCATGAAATTTGTAACTGAAACTCCCGGAATTTCTACAGGATACTGGAAAGACAAGAAAACTCCTTTGTGTGCTCTTTCTTCTGGAGCTAATTCAGAAATATCTTCGCCTTCTAATAATATTTCACCATTAGTTACTGTGTAATTTTCGTTTCCAGCAATGATAGAGGATAAGGTGCTTTTTCCAGCTCCATTTGGCCCCATAATTGCATGAACTTCTCCAGCTCTTACTTCAAGGTTTATTCCTTTTAATATTTTTTTGTCTTCAATCGAAGCGTGTAAATTTTTTATTGATAACATCATATCGTTTTATATAAAATCTAATTCTATTTTATCTGTATCTGTAAATTGGTCTGCGTTGTAATGTTTGTCTCCAAGATAGTTCATCCCTAAATATTCGGCCGATTTCTTAAACGGAATATAAAAATCAAAATCTATTTCATTGTCATGCGAATTGGATAATACCGCTACTTTTTTTCCACGAAGTAATCTTCCTGTTTCTTTTTCTATCCGAATTAAATCCGAAAGTCTATCAAAAAACACTTTCATAACACCGCTCATACTATACCAATACACTGGAGTTGCAAAAACTAAAGTGTCATATTTTTCTATTATCGATTTAATAAGCGGCAAGAAATCATCCTCTCTGTTTTTACTTTCGTAATCATAATAAGATATTTGATAGTTATTCAAATTAACCACATCAAAATCATGTTGAGAAGCAATTGCATCAACTATTTTGGTTGTATTTCCGTTGTTTCGTGAAGATCCAACTATAATTACTTTCTTATTTTCCATTTCTTGATTACCCAACACTTCCTTCTAACGAAATCTCTAACAACTTCTGAGCTTCCACAGCAAATTCCATTGGTAATTTATTTAAAACCTCTTTACTAAAACCGTTTACAATTAGTGCAATGGCTTTTTCAGTCGGAATTCCTCGTTGGTTGCAATAAAAAACTTGGTCTTCGCCAATTTTACTTGTCGTTGCTTCGTGCTCTATTTTGGCCGATGTATTTTTACTTTCGATGTACGGAAATGTATTGGCACTGCAATTATTTCCCATTAATAGTGAGTCACATTGAGAAAAGTTACGAGCATTATCGGCATTAGCACCTACTCGAACCAATCCGCGATAACTATTATGTGATTTTCCAGCAGAAATTCCTTTAGAAATAATGGTCGATTTGGTGTTTTTACCAATATGAATCATCTTGGTTCCAGTATCGGCTTGTTGGAAATTATTAGTCACAGCAATTGAGTAAAATTCTCCTATCGAATTATCTCCTTTTAATATACATGATGGATATTTCCAAGTCACTGCAGATCCTGTTTCGACTTGTGTCCAAGAAATTTTTGCGTTTTTTTCACAAATTCCTCTTTTGGTCACAAAATTATAAACACCACCTTTTCCTTCTTTGTTACCTGGATACCAGTTTTGTACGGTCGAATATTTTATCTCAGCATCATCTAGAGCAATTAGCTCGACAACTGCAGCGTGCAATTGGTTTTCGTCACGACTTGGCGCAGTACAACCTTCTAGGTAAGAAACGTAACTTCCTTCATCAGCAATAAGAAGTGTTCTTTCAAATTGTCCAGTACCCGCTTGATTTATCCTGAAATAAGTTGATAATTCCATTGGGCAACGAACACCTTTTGGGATATAACAGAAACTTCCATCAGAGAAAACAGCTGAATTTAATGCCGCATAAAAATTATCTCTTTGCGGTACAACTGTACCTAAATATTTTTGAACTAATTCCGGAAATTCACGAATGGCTTCAGAAATTGGACAAAAAATAATTCCTTTTTCCGACAATGTTTTTTTGAAAGTTGTAGCTACCGAAACTGAATCTACCACAATATCCATTGCGACATTGTTCATCATTTTTTGTTCATCGATAGAAATTCCTAACTTCTTATACATTTCCAATAAATCTGGATCTACATCATCTAATGTTTTGTTTGGATCCACAGCTTTTGGAGCCGAATAATAGGAAATAGCTTGAAAATCTGGTTTTGAATAATGCACATTTGCCCATTCGGGTTCAACCATTTCTTGCCAAGCACGAAAAGCTTCAATACGCCAATCGGTCATCCATTGTGGTTCTTCTTTTTTTAAAGAAATTGCACGCACTATATCTTCATTTAAACCAATAGGAAACGTTTCCGATTCGATATCAGTGTAAAATCCGTACTCGTATTCTTTTGTTTCGAGTTCGATTTTTAAATCGTCTTCTGTGTATTTTGACATTTTTTATTAAGTCTTAAAGTTTGAAAGTCTAAAGTCTTAAAGGCAGAGCGAGTCTTTCGACTTGATGACTTTCGACATTCGACTAAAGAGAAAAACTCTCTCCGCATCCGCAAGTTCTACTTGCATTTGGATTATTAAAAACAAAACCTTTTCCGTTTAATCCTCCAGAAAATTCTAATATTGTTCCTGCTAAATAAAGAAAACTCTTTTTTTCGACAGCTATTTTTATATTATTATCTTCAAAAACTTTATCGTTTTCTCCAATTTGTTTGTCAAATGTTAAATCGTATGATAATCCTGAACAACCACCACTTTTTACGCCCACACGAACGTAGTCATTGGCAGCATCAAAACCATCATCTTTCATCATATCGACAATTTTCTTACTTGCTGTATCTGAAACTTGTATCATGCTTATTTTGATTTTGTCTAAATTAACTGCAAATATAAGTCATAAAATGCTTTTTACAAGGTTTGATAACATTTTTATAACTAATAATACGATAGAAAAAGTTTATTGATAATCCTTTAAAAAGAATCATATTTCTTAAATTGCAGTCTTAAAATAAAAAAATGAAACTTTACCCAATAGAAACTGGCAATTTCAAACTTGACGGAGGCGCTATGTTTGGCGTTGTACCCAAAACCATTTGGAATAAAACCAATCCTGCAGATGAAAATAATCTAATAGATATTGCCGCAAGGTGTCTTTTAATCGAAGATGGAAATCGATTAATTTTGATTGATACTGGAATGGGAAACAAGCAATCGGAGAAATTTTTTGGCTATTATTCTCTTTGGGGTAGCCATTCTATGGATAAATCATTGGCTAAATATGGTTTTTCTCGCGATGATATTACGGATGTTTTTATGACACACCTTCATTTTGATCATTGTGGTGGAAGTGTACAATGGAACAAAGACAAAACTGGTTATGAAGTAGCATTTAAAAACGCAAAATTCTGGACTAACGAAAATCATTGGGAATGGGCAACAAAGCCTAACGCTAGAGAAAAAGCATCTTTCCTTTCAGAAAATATTTTACCAATGCAAGAAAGCGGTCATTTAAATTTTATTAAAAGACATGATGGTGATTTCTTGTCTAAATCCGAATTAGATTTTGGAATTTTTTTTGTAGATGGTCATACCGAAAAAATGATGATTCCACATATTCAATACCAAGATAAAACAATCGTATTTTGTGCAGACTTGATTCCTACTGCAGGACATATACCATTGCCTTATGTTATGGGTTACGACACAAGACCATTGCTAACTTTGCCTGAAAAAGCAAAATTTTTGACTACTGCAGCCGAAAACAATTATTATTTATTTCTAGAACACGACGCACACAACGAAATGATAACTGTCGAGCAAACCGAAAAAGGAATTCGATTGAAAGACATTTTTTCTTGCCAAGAAATACTAACATAATGTTAAAATAAACTAGATTTGTTACAATAATTAAGACTTTTATACCAAAATACATTCAAAAAAATAAGTTATGAGAATAGTAAGATCAATTTTTATTTCTGGAGTAATTGCATTTACACTAGCTAGTTGTAGCGCTCCAAAGGGAATGGTAGGGACTAATCCTGCTAATATTGACAAAATGCCACTGAAGACAACGCCAATTTCTGAAAAAGATTTAAATCGTTGGAGTCATTTAGATTTAGCAAAAGACACTATTCCGGGAATGAGTGTAGATAAAGCTTATGCTGAATTATTAAAAGGAAAAAAAGGAACAAAAATAATTGTTGCAGTTGTAGATTCTGGAGTTGATATTGAACACGAAGATTTAAAATCTGTAGTGTGGACAAATACTAAAGAAATTGCTGGAAACAAAAAAGATGATGATAACAATGGTTTCATTGATGATATACACGGTTGGAATTTTCTTGGAGATGCAGATAACGAGCAGTTAGAAATGACTCGTATTGTTAAAAAAGGGAACGACGGTTCGGCACAATTTCAAGCAGCTTCGGCTGAATTAGAAAAAAATAAGGCAGAATTAGCACCTCAAAAACAACAAGTTGATATGCTTCTCGGAGCCGATAAAGCTGTTAGAACTTTTCTTAAAAAAGATAATTTTACATTAGCAGATGTAAAAGCGATGCAAACTACAGACCCAACTCTGACACAATACAAAGGAATGTTTACTCAAATATTGACTACAACTCCAAAATCTGAGTTTGATAATCAAATGGTTGAATATAAAAATTATGTTTACGATCAATTAAATTATAATTTGAATACTGAATTTGATGGACGTAAAATAGTAGGTGATAATCCAAACGATATTAACGATAAAAAATACGGAAATGCCAATGTTATAGGTCCTAAAAAAGAAGGAGCAAAACACGGAACTCACGTAGCAGGAATTATCGGACAAGTTCGAGATAATAAAAAAGGGGGAGACGGAATCGCGTCTAACAATGTACAAATCATGGCAGTTCGCGCTGTTCCTAACGGAGATGAGTATGACAAGGATATTGCACTTGCCATTCGTTATGCAGTAGATAATGGTGCAAAAGTAATTAATGGAAGTTTTGGAAAAAGCTATTCTCCAAACAGACAATGGGTTTACGATGCTATAAAATATGCTGCGTCTAAAGATGTCTTAATTGTTCACGCGGCAGGAAATAGTTCTGAAGATACGGACATTGAGAATAATTATCCTAATGACTCTATGGATAAAATAAATGAAATTTCTGACAATGTATTAGAAATAGGTGCTTTAAATTATGAATGTGGTACTAGTATTGTTGCAGGATTTTCAAACTTCGGAAATAGGAATGTTGAT
>NZ_JAYSSZ010000218.1:0-3072 GCF_043720215.1 Flavobacterium sp.
TCGAAATTAACAGAAAATATGGTGGAACTGGGCTTGGTTTAACCATTGTAAAAAGACTTATTAACTTAATGGGTGGCAAAATATTAGTAAAGAGTGAAATAGGGGCTGGTTCTGTTTTTTCTTTTAATTTAAGTTTTAAAATTGGAGATGAGATTATTAAGTCTACTGTAAATAATATTGTAGATGAAAAAATATTTATCAATAAGAATGTTTTATTAGTTGAAGACAATAAAATAAATCAGATGATAACTAAAAAATTCCTCGAAAAGAAAAAAATGCTTTGTGATATATGCGAAACCGGGGAAGATGCAATTGCTAAAATGCAATCTAAGGATTATGACTTGGTTCTAATGGATGTCCATTTACCTGGAATAAACGGAACTATTGCAACTGCCGAAATTAGAAAATTTAATGACTACACACCCATTATTGCATTAACAGCTATTTCATTAAATGAAAATAGAGAAATGTTACTTTCTTATGGCATGAATGATGTGATAACCAAACCATTTAATCCAGATTCTTTCTATAAAATAATAGAAATTAATTTATTAATTGAAGCTAAAGCTAATAAAACTAATATTGCGTAATTAATTCTTTAATTAAATTACGAACGTGCGGTTCTGCTTTGCTTGCAGCTTCAAGAACTTCTTTATGCGTGATAGTATCTATACTTTCCTCATTACCCATATCTGTTATTACTGAGATTCCAAAAGTTTCTAAACCCATATGGCTTGCCACAATAACCTCCGGAACGGTGCTCATTCCTACGCAATCTGCTCCAAGTATTTTAACCATTCTATATTCAGATAATGTTTCAAAAGTTGGTCCTTGCAAACCAAGATAAACACCATCTTGCACTTGAATATCAAGTTCTAAAGCAATCTCTTTTGCTTTAGTAATCATTTTACGGCTGTATGGTTCGCTCATATTTACAAATCGTGGGCCAAAACGTTCGTCATTTTTTCCTCGAAGCGGATGTTCCGGCATAAAATTGATATGGTCTTTGATAATCACAATCGAACCTACTTTGTAATTAGGATTTACACCTCCAGAAGCATTAGAAACTATTAATTTTTTTACGCCAAGATGTTTCATCACACGAACAGGAAAAGTCACTTGTTTCATATCGTATCCTTCATAAAAATGGAAACGACCTTGCATAGCGACTACTTTTTTTCCTTGTATGGTTCCGAAAACCAAAGCTCCTTTGTGTCCTTCAACTGTAGAAACTGGAAAATTTGGAATTTCTGTATAAGGCAAAATATATTCCACATCAATATCATCTGTAAAATTACCTAAGCCTGACCCTAAAATCACTCCATATTCAGGCGAGAAATTAGTTTTATTTGTAATAAAATCAACGGTTTCTTGTACTTGTTCCCACATAATTTATAATTTTTTTATCAAAATTTTCTCCGTTATTTACAAATGAACTTTTTATTGGCAAATAAAAAAGAGATTCATTTGGTAACTTCTCGCTTAAACGAACAAAGTCTTTTTCGGTAGTAATAATAATTCTATTTTTTGCTTTTTCTTTAATATCAATACTATCTTTTTCTGAAAAATGATGATGATCTGGATAAATAAGACATTCATCATTTTCGGATTGCAAATATGCAAAAAAGGATTCGGGTTTAGCGATTCCTGCTAAAAGTAATTTATCAACAGTTTTTATATCATTTACCTTCAATGTTTTATTATTCGAATACACTTTATCGTCATAATCTATAAAAGTGAAAAATACTTCCGATTGATTGTCATTTCGACGAAGGAGAAATTTTTTTATTTTATTTTGTGCAAGTTCAGAAATATCTCTGGGACATTTAGTGACAATTATCATATTGGCCCTTTTTGCTCCACTCCTACTTTCTCGAAGATTTCCAGTAGGCAACATAAAATCATTAGTAAACAAATCATTATACGCAGTAAGCAATATATAAAAACCTGCTTTTACTTTTCTGTGTTGAAAAGCATCATCTAACAAAATTACTTCTGGCTTATTAGATAGTGACAGTAATTTTTCTATTCCGTTTTTGCGATTGGCATCGACAGCAACTTGAATATTTGGAAATTTCTTATAAAACTGAAATGGTTCATCTCCAAGAATTTCTGCATTTGAAGTCGCATTTGCCAAAATAAAACCTTCAGATTTTCGCTTATAGCCTCGACTTAAAGTAGCAATCTGGTATTTATCTGACAATAATCTGATTAAATATTCTATTTGTGGTGTTTTCCCTGTGCCACCAACACTGAGATTTCCTACGGCAATAATTGGAATGGGAAAAGAATAGGATTTTAGAATCCCACAATCGAAGAGAAAATTACGAATACTAGTTATAAAACCATATAAAATGGCAAATGGAAATAGTATTTTTCGTAGGAAATTCATTTTACGAATATACGATATTTAAAAAAGAAACAAAAATGAATTATCCCGAACAAGCTATCTTCTAAGAATTCTTCTAATAAAAGCTTGTCATATTTGTAACGTTCAGTCTTTAATTACAAACCTCTTGAAAAGTTGCTTAACACTCGAGTATTCATCCTCCTAAAATAGTTCAATATAATTATCTAATAAGTTAATTTATATAATTGTATAATCTAAATTAAATCCCATTTACAATTGCTACAAAATCATCTGCTTTTAAAGCAGCTCCGCCTATAAGTCCTCCATCAATGTCTGGTTTAGAGAAAATAGCAGCGGCATTATCAGGTTTTACACTTCCACCATAAAGGATAGAAACATCTTCTGCAATATCGCTTCCAAAAACTTTACGAACAGTTTCTCTAATAAATTCGTGCATTTCTTGTGCTTGCTCTGGACTAGCTGTTTCTCCTGTTCCTATCGCCCAAACTGGCTCGTAGGCTAAAATTATATTTGCCCATGAAGATTTATCTAAGTGAAATAATCCATCACGCAATTGGTTTTCAACTATATTAAAATGCTGATTGTTTTGTCGGTCTTTTAACTCTTCACCAAAACAAAAAATAACAATCATGTCGTGTTTTAAAGCAGTGTCTACTTTAAACGAAATCATAGCATCAGTTTCATGAAAAATTGCTCTGCGT
>NZ_JAYSSZ010000219.1:0-3069 GCF_043720215.1 Flavobacterium sp.
AAATGGAAGAAGTATTGGTTGCTAAAATCGTATTGTGATCGCAAACTTCGCTCAATTGTTTGAAGATATTTAGTTTTAAAGTTAGATTTTCAGTAGCTGCTTCAACGACTAAATCGCAACCTGTTACACCATCTTTTATATCGGTATAAGTGATAATATTCCCAATGGTTTTGTGTTTGTCTTCTTCGGTAATTGTTCCTTTAGCCACCATTCTGTCAAGGTTTGCTGCAATGGTTGCAATTCCTTTTTCGAGCGATTTTTCTGAAATATCGATTAGTTTTACTGTAGATCCTGATTGTGCAAAAGTATGCGCAATCCCGTTGCCCATGGTTCCTGCTCCAATTACTGCTATGTTTTTCATTATATAATATTAAAAGATTTAAAAATTTAAGAATTGAAAGATTACTTTTCCATGCAATTTATTATCTGATAAGCTACTCGTAAAGCATCAGTTGCTTGCTCTAAAGTAACCACAGGAGTTGTGTTATTACTAATAGCATCAGCAAAAGATTCTAATTCGTCTAAGATGGCATTATTAGCTTCTACCGATGGGTTTTCGTAATAGATTTGTTTTTTTACACCTTCGGCATTTTGCAAAATCATATCGAAATCACCAGGAGTTTCGGGAGCATCTTTCATTTTTACTACTTCACAAACTTTATCTAAAAAATCGACTGAGATATAAGCATCTTTCTGAAAAAACCTTGATTTACGCATGTTTTTCATCGAAATTCTACTTGCAGTAATGTTTGCTACACAACCACTTTCGAACTCAATTCTGGCATTGGCAATATCTGGAGAATCACTAATTACCGAAACGCCACTTGCTGAAATGTTTTTCACTTTCGAGTTTACAACACTTAAAATTGCATCGATATCGTGAATCATCAAATCTAAAACAACAGGAACATCAGTCCCACGAGGATTAAATTCGGCCAAACGATGGGTTTCGATAAACATTGGATTTTTTATTTGGTTTTTAACCGCTTTAAATGCTGGATTAAAACGTTCCACATGACCCACTTGTCCTTTTATATTGTATTCTTTGGCTAAAGCTATAATTTCTTCAGCTTCTTCGACAGTGGTTGAAATGGGTTTTTCTATAAAAACATGCTTACCGGATTTTATAGAAACTTTGGCACATTTGTAATGCGAAAGTGTTGGAGTGACAATATCAATCACATCGACAGCATGAATTAATTTTGCAATGGTTTCAAATTGTTTGTAGCCAAATTCTGCGGCTATTTTAGCGCCATTTTCTTGATTTTCATCATAGAAACCTACTAATTCATATTTTTCTGATTGTTGCAGCAATCGTAAATGTATTTTTCCGAGATGACCAGCACCTAAAACGCCAACTTTTAGCATAAAAATGTATTTTGAACAAAAATAGGAATTAATTGATAATTGCTTATTGATATTTGACAATTTGTTTTCTAAATTTACAAAAATTAATACCTCGAAAATTGAAAGATACATCGAAACACCAAGGACTTCGAAATCAGTTAGTAACCGTTTTACAGCAAAAGGGAATTACTAACAAAAATGTATTGGAAGCGATAAAAAAAGTTCCACGTCATTTATTCTTAGACTCTAGTTTTGAAGATTATGCCTACCAAGATAAAGCTTTCCCGATAGGAGCGGGGCAAACCATTTCGCAACCTTATACAGTAGCTTTTCAAACAGAATTATTAGAAGTAAAAAAAGGAGATAAAATATTAGAAATAGGAACAGGTTCGGGTTATCAGACAGCAGTTTTGTGTACAGTTGGCGCAGTTGTATATAGTGTAGAACGCCAGAATGAATTGTTTAAAAAAACCTCATTATTGTTGCCAAAATTAGGAATTCGTGCCAAGCATTTGTCTTTTGGAGACGGTTATAAAGGATTGCCAAATTATGCACCTTTTGATAGCATTATAGTAACAGCAGGCGCACCAGAAATACCTAAAGCCTTAATGGCTCAACTAAAAGTAGGAGGTAAGCTTGTAATTCCTGTAGGAGAAAATATTCAGATAATGACACTCATTATTAGAAAAAGCGAAAACCAATTTGAAAAGCATGAGTTCGGAGATTTTAAATTTGTTCCGCTGTTGGAAGATAAAAACTAAGTTAGGTATAGATTACTTAGTCTTAATCAGAACGGAATCATTTTTTTAAGTCAAAGATTAAATGGGAGTTAATCCCAATAACTATAGTTTTACTAGTCCTGAAAAATCAATATAGATTTTCAGGACTAGTAAATAAATTAACAACTATTTCAAGCTTCCAACCATTTCTTCCGGTTTTACCCAAGCGTCAAAATCTTCGGCAGTTACATAACCCAAACGAACAGATTCTTCTTCTTTTAGTGTTGTTCCGTTTTTGTGCGCTGTTTGTGCAATTTCGGCCGCTTTATAGTAACCAATTTTTGTGTTAAGAGCCGTAACAAGCATTAGTGAGTTGTTTACCAATTCTTCAATTCTTTTGTAGTTAGGTTCTATTCCTTGTGCGCAATGTTCGTCGAAAGACATACAAGCATCTCCTAATAATCTTGCCGATTGTAAGAAATTGGCAGCCATGAGTGGTTTGAAAACATTTAACTCATAATGTCCTTGCATTCCTCCAACAGAAATTGCCACATCGTTACCCATAACTTGTGCGCAAACCATTGTTAATGCTTCACATTGCGTTGGGTTTACTTTTCCTGGCATGATAGACGATCCTGGCTCGTTTTCTGGGATTAGGATTTCTCCAATTCCTGAACGTGGTCCTGAGGCCAACATGCGAACGTCGTTTGCAATTTTGTTTAATGAAACGGCCAATTGTTTTAAGGCTCCGTGTGTTTCCACAATAGCATCATGTGCTGCTAATGCTTCAAATTTGTTGGGTGCAGTTACGAATGGGTGACCAGTAAATTTTGCAATATATTCGGCTACTTTTACGTCATAACCTGCAGGTGTGTTTAGTCCTGTTCCTACTGCAGTTCCACCTAACGCGACTTCAGATAAGTGAGTAAGCGTATTTTTTACTGCTTTTATTCCGTAGTTCAATTGTGCTACGTAACCAGAAATTTCTTGACCTAATGTTAGT
>NZ_JAYSSZ010000220.1:0-8318 GCF_043720215.1 Flavobacterium sp.
ATTCTGCCAATATGATGGTAAAAAGTGGCGCCGAGCGAAACGCAGTAAACGCACCCATTCAAGGATCTGCTGCTGATATTATCAAAATTGCGATGATAAATATTCATAACAAATTGACTTCCGAAAACTGGAAATCTAAAATGTTGTTACAAGTTCACGATGAACTTGTTTTTGATGTTCATAATTCTGAGTTGGAAAAAATACAACCAATAATTAAATACGAAATGGAAAATGCTTTTAAGCTAGATGTTCCGTTGGATGTTGAAATGGGAATGGGAAAAAACTGGTTGGAAGCGCATTAAATCCTTGAACGTTTAAATAAAAAATATGAAAAAAATATTTTATTCAATCCTTATTTTATTTACGTTACATTCTTATGCAGAAAAAAAATATTTATTAGAAGGAACTATTGGGAAAGCAACAATTTATATGTTTTTTGAAGACAATTCGTCACCAAAAGAAACTACCATCTATGATGTTCGTTATTTTTATAAAAATTCGTTGAAAGATATTGTTTTGTCGGGTGAAAAAACGGAAAATAAATATATTTTCAAATTTGAATCGAATGATAAAATCAACGAAAAATTTGAATTATCATTAACTCAAAACGGTAATTTTGATGGCTTTTGGACTGATGCAAAAGGAGTGAAATTCGCTGTTAGTTTGAAACCTTTTGACAAATCTGGTTTTTTATTAAAATCAAAAAACAATGAATTTGTAAAGCAATTCAAGCAAGATACATTCGATTTTTTAAAAGCAAGTTTGATTCAATTTAAATCCGATTCAATATCAATATATAAAGGAAAAACAATTGAATGGTTTTCGGAAAAACATTGCCAAGCACACTATTTTAGACTTGGAAAAGGTTTTTCTGATGCTGTAAAGAGCAAAATAAATCCTATTTTAAACAAATATCATTATCAAAATGTTTTAGCACAATTGAGTTGCACATCTAATTTTGATTATAATAACGGAAACAATATTGAATATTCTATTTCCATTCATTATTTAGATGAAAACTTGATTGGTTACTATGATTTTAGTGCTTATGATTGCGGAGGTGCTCATCCAGATTTTGGAGGTCAAGGCATTTTGTTGGATCTGAAATCAGGAAAAAGTTACAGCATAGACGATATTTTAGCATTTGATAAAAGTGTTGGCGCTAATCAGGAAACTAATTTTGATGCATTTTCTAAATATCGAAGTGCTTATTTTGCACCAAAAGTGTTTGCTTTAGTAAACAAAAAACAACATTTCAAAAAACCAACGAGCGATGATGATGGTTGTGATTACACCGATTTAGAATTCTGGAATTTTCCATCATGGTCATTTACCGAAAAAGGAATCGAGTTTACTCCAATTTTTTTTAGAGCCGCAAGAAGCTGTGAAGAACCTTTTTTAGTGTCTTTTGACGATTTACGAAAGTTTAAGAACACAAAATTTCCTTATAAATTATAATTCCAACTAGTCTAGCCCCGATTGCTTCGCCAATTCGCACTTTCAGGCTCGGGTGCAGTGAAAATCCTTTTGTCTCGCTTTTTTGCTTGATAAAAGATTGAAACGAATAGCGGGAAAAAGCTTCTGAAAATTCTAACAAATGGATTATATTTGCAACAATATATTACAATTATCAAATTACAATGAAACATACAAGGATTTTAGACTTACTAAATAGCACTCAAACACTTCAAGAAGTAAATGTAAAAGGTTGGGTAAGAACTTTTAGAAACAATCAGTTTATTGCGTTGAACGATGGTTCGACGATACATAATATTCAGTGCGTAGTCGATTTTGAAAACACACCCGACGAAACACTAAAACGTATTACAACTGGCGCTGCCGTTTCTGTAACTGGTGCATTAGTAGAAAGTCAAGGTGCTGGTCAGAAATATGAAGTTCAAGTGTTGAAACTGGAAATATTAGGAGATTCTGATGCCGAGAAATTCCCAATTCAACCTAAAAACAAACCAAGTTTAGATTTCTTACGTGAAAATGCTCATTTGCGTGTGCGTACAAATATGTTTGGAGCGATTATGCGAGTGCGTTCGGTTTTGTCGTATGCCGTGCATAGTTATTTTCAAGAAAAAGGGTTTGTATATGTAAACACGCCAATTATTACAGGTTCTGATGCGGAAGGTGCAGGAGAAATGTTTAAAGTAACTGCTTTGCCATTCGATAATACCCCAAGAACTGAAGATGGAAAAGTGAATTACAAAGAAGATTTCTTTGGTAAAGAAACGAATTTGACTGTTTCGGGACAATTAGAAGGAGAAACTTTTGCCATGGCTTTGGGTCAGATATATACTTTTGGACCTACGTTTAGAGCCGAAAACTCGAACACTTCTCGCCATTTGGCAGAATTTTGGATGATTGAACCAGAAGTTGCGTTCAATGATTTGACTGACAATATGGATTTGGCAGAAGATTTTATTCAGTATGTAATAAAATATACTTTAGACAAATGTCCAGACGATTTAAAATTCTTAGAAGGTCGTTTGACTGAAGAGGAAAAATCGAAACCACAAGCGGAACGTAGCGAAATGACCTTGTTAGAAAAACTAAATTTTGTTTTAGAAAATAATTTCAAACGTGTTTCTTACACTGAAGCGATTGACATATTAAGAGATTGCACACCAAATAAAAAGAAAAAATTCAATTATATTATTAACGAATGGGGAGCAGATTTACAAAGCGAACACGAGCGTTATTTAGTGGAGAAACACTTCAAATGTCCAGTAATTTTATTTGATTATCCTGCAAATATAAAAGCATTTTACATGCGTTTGAACGAAGATGGAAAAACAGTTCGTGCCATGGATATTCTTTTTCCAGGAATTGGAGAAATTGTAGGAGGTTCACAAAGAGAAGAACGTTTTGATGTTTTGGTCGAAAAAATGAAAGCTTTAGGAATTGATGAGGAAGAATTATGGTGGTATTTAGATACACGCCGTTTTGGAAGCGCAGTTCACTCAGGTTTCGGGCTTGGTTTTGAAAGATTGGTTCTTTTTGTAACAGGAATGACAAACATTCGCGACGTAATTCCTTTCCCGAGAACACCAATGAATGCAGAATTTTAAAAAAAGCCCATCGGTTAATCGTTAATTCGGTTAATCGATTAAACAAATAAACGATAAACCGATTCAACAAATAAATGTTAAAACAATTTCTAAATCTTAAATTATCTCAAAAATTATCTCCACAACAAATCCAGTTGATGAAGCTAATTCAGTTGCCTACACAAGCTTTTGAAGCTCGTTTATTAGAAGAAATGAACGAAAATCCAGCACTGGAAGGCGGCGATGACCAAGAGGAGATTTACGAAAAAGATGAGTTTGACAACAATGACGAATACGATGATTATGATGACAATGATAGCATCGATTCTGGCGATATAAACATAGACGAGTATTTAAGCAACGACGAAACACCAGATTATAAAACCCAAGCCAATAATTATAGTGATGATGACGAAGAACGAGAATCTCCATTATCCGCACCAGTAAGTTTTCATCAAGATTTAATCAATCAGTTAAATACTTTTATCTTGACCGATGAACAGCGTGATATTGCTGAATTTCTTGTGGGAAGTATCGATGATATGGGTTATATAAGGCGAAGTATTCAAGATATAGTAGATGACATGGCGTTTACACAAGGTATTTATACCGATGAAAAAACCGTCGAAAAAGTACTAAATATCGTTCACGAACTCGAGCCTTCCGGAGTTGGATCACGTGATTTGCAAGAATGCTTATTGTTGCAATTAAAACACAAAACACCAACGGAATCAGTTGCCTTAGCCATGAATATAATTCAGGATCAATTTGAAGCCTTTACTAAAAAGCATTACGACAAATTGATATTGAAATTTTCTGTTTCTAGAGAACAACTTAAAAACGGAATCGACGAAATTGAAAGATTAAATCCAAAACCAGGCGGCGCTTATACCGGAAGCAACAAAATGACAGAGCATGTTGTTCCTGATTTTGCTATAAAAATTGTTGACGACGAACTAGAACTGACTCTAAACGGAAGAAATGCTCCCGAACTTCATGTTTCGAAAGATTATCAAGACATGATGAAAACCTACAAGGATTCTAAAGATAAATCGAATGCGCAAAAAGATGCGGTTCAGTTTATCAAACAAAAATTAGATTCGGCAAAATGGTTTATTGATGCTATAAAACAACGTCAAGAAACCTTGTATGTTACGATGAATGCGATTATGCATTTTCAACAAGAGTATTTCCTAGATGGAGATGAAGCCAACTTAAAACCGATGATTCTAAAGGATATTGCGGACATGATTGGTTTAGACATCTCAACAGTTTCCCGTGTGGCTAACAGTAAATATGTTGATACTCCTTATGGCACCAAACTAATTAAAGAATTTTTCTCGGAAGCCATGACCAATGATCAAGGCGAAGAAGTTTCTACTATAGAAATTAAAAATATCCTTCAAACTGTCATTGCAGAAGAAGACAAGAACAAACCTTTGCCAGACGACCAGTTGGCTGAAATCTTAAAAGAAAAAGGTTATCCAATTGCCAGAAGAACCATTGCAAAATATCGGGAGCAATTGGATATTCCTGTGGCGAGAATGAGAAAGAAAATGTAGGTTATTGAGTTTTAAAAACTGGTGTAATCCATTTACATATCATCTTCCAAATCATTTATAAAATGAATTAAATCATTCCTATCATATTCCTTTGGGAATACATGATTATTTATAATAATTGCTGGTGTATACGTTATTTTATTTTCTTTATTCCAAGAAAATTGTTGGTTTAAAATTTCGTTAATTTTTAAATTCGTTATTTTAGTTGATTTTAATAACAATTTGTCTTCTTCTTTATTTTCAAACCAATCATGAAGGGATTTTGTAAAAGCATCTTGACCCTCACTGAAATAAATTTGAACTAATTTTTGATGTACACTATTTGATTTTTCATCATTCTTTGAAGCATCAAAATTGAAATGTAAATCGAAACAAACTTTATCTTTATGTAAGTCTACTATTTCTTCTATTATTTTATGCATGTCTTTGCAGTGACCGCAAAAAGGACTTGAAACAATTGTGATTTTTAGCTTGGCTTCAGGATTGCCCAGTATTATATTATTAGAAATGTTTTTCTTATAATTCACTGTATCAGAAGATAATAAAGCCATTTTAAACAGCGAATATTTTCTTTTGAAGCGATTGTTTTCACTTATTTTAGTCTTAAAGTCAAGATTTTGCTTGATTATATTTTTCACAAATACAAATCCTATATAAGGACCAACCAACACCAATAAAAAATAAGCGATTGCCATTGTGTTTATTGCAAAACTAAAATTGGTATAAACCAAAAGACTTACTATTTCTGCATAAATTATGAGAATAATTGCCAAACAAATTGGACACCATTTTTTTGCAACAACAATTTGTTGGTAAAAGGAAAAAAGAGTAAAAGAAATTGAAAAAAGTAATAGTATCGTCGTAATTGCGTAAAAATCATCCAATTTATTAGATATAGCAAACAACAATAAACCCAATAACTGAGCAGAAAAAAAAGCAATACTAGCCTCACTAAAACTAAAATTCTCTAAAAAGCGTGATTTTTTAGCATTAATAACTCCATCACAATCGGAATTTACAGTTAGGGTACAAACTGCTTCCGAAAATTTTGTTTGAATCCCAAATTCGTGTGAAATAGCTTCAACAGATAAGTAAACACCAATTGCCGCGAAACAAACAAAAAGAAATGTTAGTACAGAAAATCCAGTTGCAAAAACCGAAAACAAATAGAGTAAACCTAGAAAGACGGAACTAAAAAAGACTAAAAAATTAGATTTTTTTGTAGCCAATTCGTTTTCTTCTTTTTCGGCTAGTAAAACAATATTTTGAAACATTTCCTCAAACTTTTTGTTTGAGACTACATTTGATTTGCTTTCTTTCGAATATTGAAAACTATTTTCTTTGCGCTCCACAAATGCCAAAAAAGGATTATCTACTTTTTCTTGGATTAAGGCAATGAAAGTATCTGGCAAATGGACTAAATCTTCATTTTCTAATCTTGTAGCAAGATTGTTGATTTTAAGAAAAGTCAAGGTATCACTTATCGCTAGTAACGAAGGATAACTGGCGTGTGATTGTACTTGAAAATTAAATTCGTTTTGGTCTATAGTGATTTTATCCTTTTTTAGATAGTGAAAAAGGAATAGAAATTTTTCGGTCATTTTATTCGGCTTATTTTGTATCCAAGGCTTTGGTTATATTAGCATAAAAAGTTTCTTTTTCACTTGGGTAGCCTTCTTCTAATTGCTTCAATTCTTTAGTTTTGGAATTATATACAAAATACCTTGGAATACTTGCGCTTAATGGATTTAAGAACTTTTCTTGATAGGCTTTATTTGCTAAAAAATGATAGCCTGTAAGGTTATAATCTTGTATATATTTTTCCCATTTTATTAAATCATCTTCTTTATCAAATGAAAGATATAGTGTTTTTATATTCTTGGTGTCCAAAAAAGAATGCAAATCTTTATTATATGGAAATTGCTTAATACAAGGACTGCACCATGTAGCCCATAAATCAATAAATAAATCTTGATTAGGGAATTTCTCAGCAAGAGCATTAGCCAATGATTGATTGGATTGTGCAAAAGGTAAATTGCCAACAGGTTCTAATGTTGTTCCATAAATAGCAAGGTTTCCTAATGCTATTTTCGATTCTGATTTTGTAACATTATTAGTATTGCTAGCATTGGTAGCATTAGTGCTTAAATTATCTAAAGCTTTATTCATCATACTTTCAGAAAGAGGTATAATATAAGGGCTATTCGGAAATTTTTCTACATAAGCTTTGTAAACTGCAACTAAATCTTTGTACTTTATAGTTTTCTCATTATCATAACTTTTTATCAATCCAAGAAAAAGTTGTCCTATACTTGCTTCTTTGTATTTATCTGATTCAATGTAATCAATAACCCCAATACTTTCTATTTTAGATTTAAAAATAGCATCGAATTGATTCCAAAATCTGATAATTTTTTTGTTTTTCTTTAAATATTGTTCCTCTAAATATGGGGCAGTTTGCCTGATTATACCCAGAAAAAATGGTGATTTCAAATTTTCTTCTTTAAAAGGAATATTTTTCAAATTAAAATAATCACTAATTTTATTAGCTTCTTCTTTCGTGATTTGAAACTTTTGATCTTCTCTGAATTTTTCATTCATTGAAACACTCAGTGCTATATTATCTATGCTGTTCTCCATCAATACTTTAGTGTATTCTAAACAAGATTTTGAAATTTGTTTTTTTTGAAAAAGGTCTTTGTAGAATTTTAAATATTCTTTTTCTTTATCATTTATGATTGCTATTATTTTATCTGAATCAGTATTATTCTTAAATATATAATACATTTCATCATTAAATGCTACTGGTGCTAATTTGATGTCAGTGTGCATTTTATTTACTATTGCATTCTTTCCTTTAAAAATAATTTCTTTATTCTGTCTTTCTATAAATATTGTGTCTCCTGGTTCTGCAAAAAATCGGGCACTACTAATCGAATTATAAGGTTTTTCATAAAGATAAATAAGTCCCGGTCCTGAAACATCAAGAGTTTTAATGAATCTATCATTTTTTATTACTGCAGTATCTTTACTATTAATATAAAATGATATAGTAGTATATTTTCCTATTGGCTTACTGAAACTCACATAATCACCCCCAAACTGTTGTGGCATATTACCAATGACAGTAACCTGCGTAGTTTGCGAATTACATAAATTAGCTAATAAAAATAGCACTGATAATAAAATGGTTTTCATCTTTTGTTTTTTTACTCAAATATAATTAATCACTATCTATCATATTTGAGATGTCTTTATTCTATTTAAAATTCTGATTACAAGATTTTATATGTATTAAAATTGGAGCTGATATTATCAGCTCCAATTAATACACTTTTAGTATTAATAGTCACATCCTCCATTACAGAAAGAGTCGCAACCACAGGTTGTAAGTGTTGCAGGATTTTTGCCACAAGTACAATAAGGCATATTTTCTAAACCCCCTGAAATAGATTTCATTTCTTCTCTGTTTAAACTTTTTCCTAAGTTTAATGATTTTAAATTTTTCATGTTTTAATTTTTAATTTATTAGTAATTACAAAACATTCAAAACATTATTTTATTTTACCAAGTGCACTTGGTTTGTGAAACGAATGTAAGAATATTTTTATTATTTCAAATCTAAAACATTATTTTTAAATAATGACAAATAAGTAATTATTTTTTTCAATTGGTATATTGAGATTGCACTATGCCAAAG
>NZ_JAYSSZ010000221.1:0-3063 GCF_043720215.1 Flavobacterium sp.
TGTTTGGCAAGGAACTCCAGATAAAGGATTTGCACAGTTTAATGATTCACCAAGATATACAACTGGTTATACTTCTTTATTTAACACCATCGGTTATGTTGTAGAGACTCACATGTGGAAAGATTATAAAAAAAGAGTTAATGCAACGTATCAATTTATGCAAAGCACAATCAATTATGTTGATGCGAATTCGGCTGAAATTAAAAATATACGCAAAAGAAATGAGTCTCAATTTAAACCAAAAGATAATTATCCTATTCAGTGGGTTTTAGACTCATCGAAACTAAAAAAGATGGTGTTTTTAGGATATGAAGGTGAAATAATTAAAAGTAAAGTAACGACTGGTGATCGTTTGTTTTATGACAGAACCAAGCCTTATGAAAAAGAAATAGATTTTTATCCAGCATATAAATCGAGCTTAGATATTGTTATACCAAAAGCTTATATCATTCCGAAATCATGGTGGACAGTAATTGATTTGCTAAAAAGTAATAATTGTAACTATTCTATTTTAAAGAATGATACGATAATTGATGTCGAAAGCTATAAAATTGCTAATTATAAAACCGCAACTTCTGCTTACGAGGGACATTACAATCACAGAAACACAGCTGTAACAAAATCTATTGAGAAAAAAACTTTTGCTAAAGGTGATTATTTGTTTCCTACATCTCAGACAGGCATAAAGTATTTACTTGAAACTTTAGAACCACAAGGAGTTGATTCCTTTTTTAATTGGAATTTCTTCGATGCTATTTTGCAACAAAAAGAAGGTTATTCTGATTATGTTTTTGAAGATTTAGCCGCTAAAATTCTTATCGAAAATCCAAATTTAAAAAAGCAATTTGACGAAAAATTAATTTCTGATTCCACTTTTGCTAAAAATCCAGAAGAGCAGTTAGATTGGGTACACAAGCACTCGATTTATTATGAAAAAGAACATTTGCAATATCCAATTTACAGAATAATGAATTAAATAATTAGGATTTATTAAATCACTTTTTCTTCTACAAACAACAATTTAATATTTTCGTAAGAGTTTTTCAGCGCTTCTTTAATTTCATCAGGATTAAGCCAAGCGACTTTTTCAATTCCTTCTTCAATTTGACCTGTTGGAGTTCCTTCAAAATTGGTTTTCATTTCGAACCAATGTGTTATTTTTAGCTTATAACGTCCGTTACGCTTAAAGATATGATAGGTTTTTTGTAATTTTTCAGTAATTTCAAGACCAGTTACACCCGTTTCTTCTTCTACTTCACGAATTGCGGTGTCTTCAATTTCTTCACCTTTTTGTATTCCACCTTTTGGTAAATCCCATTTTCCGTTTCTAAAAATAAATAGAACTTCACCATTTTTGTTATAAACCAATCCGCCACCGGCTTTATTAACAGGAATTTTGGTTTTTAAGGTTTTCATAATTTCTTTCTCATCAGGATGATACAAGTAAGCTTTCTGAATTTTATTCTGAAAGAAATTTATAATCATCTGATTTATATCTGCACTTTCCAACAAGAAAAATTTGAAATCAGTTTCTTTTTTGATTTCATTTGTTAGAAAAAGTGGCTTGTCGTTCACAAAAACTTTATACATTTGTACTATGATTTTTAATAAAGATACAGCTAGTCAAACTGCCGAATTGCTTTTACAAATAAATGCAATTAAATTGAATTCTGAAAATCCTTTTACATGGGCTTCAGGATGGAAGTCTCCTATTTATTGTGATAACAGGGTAATACTCTCGTTTCCAGCGATAAGAAATTATATTCGAGATGAATTTTCTAAAAATATTGAGAAACAATTTGGTAAGCCAGATGTTATTGCAGGAGTTGCCACAGGTGCAATAGGCATTGGGATTTTGGTTGCTCAGGAATTAGGGCTTCCTTTTGTATATGTGCGTCCCGAAGCAAAAAAGCACGGACGATTGAATCAAGTAGAAGGTTTTTTGCAAAAAGGACAAAATGTAATTGTGGTCGAAGATTTAATTAGTACAGGAAATAGTAGCTTACTCGCTGTTGAAGCGTTGCGTAACGAAGGAGCAAATGTAAAAGGAATGGCAGCTATTTTTTCGTATGGATTTCAAATTGCGGAAGATAATTTTGCTAATTATAACGTAGATTTATTCACATTAAGTAATTACGAAAGCTTACTAGAATTGGCTGTTTCCAAAGAATATATTACAGAAAATGAGCAATATTTACTGCAAGAATGGCGTAAAAACCCATCTGAATGGAATGTTGAAGTTTAGTTTTTTGTTTATTTGGTTAATCGGTTAATCGATTAATCGAAACCACCAAAGTCTAATAGTATGTGGATTCACCGAATCAACAAATAACCGAATCAACGATTAACCAAAATAACTAATAATGAATTTAGAAAGCCAAAAAGTTACTGTTCAAAAAAGTGCAGAATATGTTTTTAATGAATTATGTCAAGTAAAAAATTTCGAAAAATTGATGCCTGACACTATAGCAAAATTTGAAGTATTAGACGAAAATGCTTTTATTTTTGGACTAAAAGGAATGCCAGAAATAAAACTTAAAATGAAAGAGAAAAATGCAAATTCTCAAGTTATATTAGGAGCTGCGAGTGATAAGTTACCGTTTACATTAACGGCAAATATTAATGAACTTTCTTCAGATGCGACTGAAGTCCAATTGCTTTTCGATGGAGATTTTAATGCCATGATGGCCATGATGATAAAAGGACCAATAAGCAAGTTTATTGAAACTTTAGCGGAGAATATGGTTAAATTGTAGTTTTTCAATAACCACAAAAGGCACAAAAGAAAATAAATTGCGATTTTTTTTTCTTTTGTGCCTTTTGTGGTTAAACTAATAAACCATAATAAGTTCTTTTACCTCAAAGTATTTCACGCTATCATCTTCTAACAAAACTTCCAGTTGCCCGTTACGAGTTACACCATTTATAATTCCCATAAATCGTTCCTGATTTAGATCTTCAAACAAAGTAGGCTTTCCTTTTTTAAATAAATAGTTTTCGTATTCATCCCAAAAAGAATCAATATCATTGTATTTTAGTTTTTCAACGTTGTTTTCAATTTTA
>NZ_JAYSSZ010000222.1:0-3053 GCF_043720215.1 Flavobacterium sp.
ATTCCAATTCTTATTCATGGAAATTCTGAAACGCTTCCTAAAAATGATTTTATTATTTATGACGGTTCTATTACCATCAAAATTTTAGAAAGAATTACGCCAAAAAACTATGTTTTTGGAAATGATTATACAGAAAGAACAAAAAAAATAGGTGCTTTTTTTAAACAAGAATTTCAAAAATTGCGCTATGAAATTGAAGATAAAAATTATTTCAAAAAAATGATTTTACTCAGTTTTGCTTATAAAGAAACTGAAATTGTAAATGCCGTTAAAGCAGATTTGAGAGATAATTTACGTTGCTATTTCAACTTAAATAAACATATTGATAAAAAGGCGAAAATCCTACATTTAGCTAATGACTTTGGTCAACTCGATGTGTTGTTAACCTTGCAAGAAGCCCAAAGAAAAATTGATAGTTATCTTGTGAATGAGTTAAATAGAGATGTTGCTAAACAAAACCTTTGGACAAATAAGCGAGATATAAATTACTTGACATCAGAAGATGAAATAGGTAATAACTATGATGTTATTTTAATTTCAGATTTTAGTAATGATTTCAATATTCAAAAAATAGTTGATATTACTAATAACGTTTTATTAATTAACAATATTAAATCACTAAATTCATTCATTGGTTTTGGTTTTGAAATCCAATTTCAAGACGACCAATTGATTGTTTTAAAGAAAAAATCTTAATGAAAGAGCATTACGACATAGTAATTATAGGAAGTGGTTTAGGAGGCTTAGTTTCTGCCATTATATTAGCCAAAGAAGGTTATAGTGTTTGCGTGCTGGAAAAAAACAATCAGTTTGGTGGAAATTTGCAAACCTTTGTAAGAGATAAAACTATTTTCGATACCGGAATTCATTATATTGGAGGATTAAGTGAAGGTCAGAATTTGTATAAATATTTTAAATATTTAGGCATTATGGATGATTTGAAACTCAAAAAAATGGATGAAGACGGTTTCGATATTATTTCCTTTGAAGACACAAATAAAGAATTTCCTCATGCTCAAGGATATGAAAATTTCACCAATCAATTAGTAAAATACTTCCCTGAAGAAAAAGATAATATCGAAAAATATTGCAAAGAAGTTGTCACAACTTGCGATTCGTTTCCTTTGTATAATTTGAAACACGAAGGAGAATACGACAGCGAAATTTTAGCTGTAAATGCCAAGCAATTTATAGATGGTGTAACCGAAAATAAAGAATTGCGAGCCGTTCTTGGCGGAACTAATTTTTTATATGCAGGAATTGCCGACAAATCACCTTTTTATGTTCACGCCTTGTCTGTGAACTCTTATATTCAGAGCTCTTATCGCTGCATAAATGGCGGAAGTCAAATTACAAAACAGCTGATAAAACAACTTAAAAAACACGGAGGTGAGGTTTATAAGTACAAAGAAGTTGTAAAATTTGAATCGGAAGAAAACGATGTCAAACGAGCTGTGATGAAAGACGGAACATCAGTTTCTGGAAATATTTTTATATCTAATGTAGATCCAAAAGCAACCTTAAAAATGGTTGGAGAAGATAAATTTAGAAAATCATATATCAAACGAATCGAAAGTTTAGAAGGTGTTTTTTCGCCCTTTAGTTTGTATATCGTTTTTAAGCCGGAATCGTTCAAATATAGAAATCATAATTATTACCATTTCAAAAATAGCGAAGAAGTCTGGACAGCACACGAATACGATGAGCAATCTTGGCCAAAAGCGTTTATGGCATCTATGAACGCAGGGAAAGAGGACATTTGGGCAGATGGAATGACTTTTCTTACGTACATGAAATTCGATGAGCTAAAAGCGTGGGAGCACACTTATAATACAACTGCAGAGAAAGAAGATCGTGGGGAAACTTACGACGAATTTAAAGCCAGAAAAGCAGAAAAATTCTTAGAAGAAATAGAACTTAAATTTCCCGGAATTAAGGATTGTATTAAATCTGTTCACACATCGACACCACTTTCTTACCGTGATTATATAGGCGGTTACAAAGGAAATATGTATGGTTATGAGAAAGATTCAAACAATCCAATGAAAACATTCATAGCTTCAAAAACCAAACTAAATAACTTATATCTTACAGGTCAAAGTATTAATATGCACGGTGTTCTTGGAGTGACAATTGGTGCTGTTGTAACTTGTTCTGAAATTGTAGGCAAAGAATATTTGGTTGACAAAATCAATCAATTTACAGAAGAATAGATAAAATATGAAAAGACTTTTTCAATATTCAATTTTATCACTATTTCTTTTGATGGTTTTCTCTTGTGGAACATCAAAATCATTACATCATAAACCAGAATTAGTAGGTTATAACAATGCAATTCCAGTTGTAAACAAAAAGTCTAACACATTTTTTTTAGCAGGAAATAATTCCTTATTCAAAAACAAACAAAACCTCTGGGAGCTTTATGTTGAAGGTGATGCGCTCGAAAGAGGATTAGCCTTTGGGAGTTTGTCGGACAGCTTGTTAAAGAAACAAGAAACTGTTTTTTTTTCAAAAATAAAAGATATAGTTCCTTCAGAATTCAAACAAAAATTACTTCGAAATTTCCTAAAATGGTACAACCGAAAACTATATTTGAATGTTCCTGAAGAATACAAAACCGAAATTTATGGAATTTCTCAGTATTCATCGCATGATTTCGATAACATTGCGCCGCCCTATTTGCGAAGTTTATATTTGCATGGTGCTCATGATATTGGTCACGCATTACAGGATTTAGCCCTTGTGGGTTGCTCATCTTTTGCCGCTTGGGGTGATAAATCTGAAGACGGAAGTTTAATTTTAGGAAGAAATTTCGATTTTTATGCGGGCGATGATTTTGCCAAAGATAAAATCGTAGCTTTTGTAAACCCGAAACAAGGTTATCCTTTTATGATGGTAACTTGGGCAGGAATGATTGGCGCTTGTTCAGGTATGAATAATGAAGGTTTAACCATTACTATAAATGCTGGAAAATCTAAAATTCCACTCATAGCAAAGACACCAATTTCTATTCTTACCCGCGAAATTTTGCAATATGCCAAGAATATCGATGA
>NZ_JAYSSZ010000223.1:0-3046 GCF_043720215.1 Flavobacterium sp.
GCACATAGAATAGACTTCGATGTTCTTAACTACAATCATTTGCTGATGATCTTCTGTAAACAATGCCGATTTCAAAATTTCTAAAGGATCTAATTCATATCCGTGTGTTAAAAACTGGAATGCTTTGGCAACTCTTTCTGGCGTTTTTTCAAGACCTTCTCTGTTTGTATCTTCACCTAAATTTTCTATTATGTTTTTGAAACTTTCTGCAATTTCAATTGTTTTCTCGGTGTTGTATTGGTCAATTTTTTTGTAACTTATCATTTATGAATTTAACTGTGTTTTGAAATTAATTTTTTAAATATTTTCTTCAACTGAAGCCCATTGCAAATTTGGATATCTGTCATTATCAAGATTGGAGTGATTTGCCAAAAACATACTGTACACATATTGTGATTGTTGCCAAGATGCGTATAATTCCATTTCGCCTTTTGGGTTTGCTGCTCTTTGGCTTTTGTTGTAGGCTGAAAAACCTTCCATAGAACCACCGTTTACAAGTTCAAATTTTTGATTTTTGTTTTGCTCACTTAATTGTACTAAATCATTTGGACTTACTCTAAAACTTGCAATTCTTAAATCTCGTGGTGCGTCATCATCTATAGATGCTAATGTTGTGAACGCTGCGGTATCGTCCATTGAAGTAAAATCCATTTCCCAGTCCATTTTATCGTCATAGTACACAATGGTTTTGTTATTTGTGTCAAACAAAGGCGTGTTGTATCTTAAAATATCAGAAAAACATCCGTTGAATATAGAAGTTGCTTTAATTTGGCTTTTATCCAAATGCTCTTTGAATTCTTTTCTTAAATCAAAGTTTCTATTTTCTCCTTCTGGAATGATTGTAAAATCTGTACAAAAATCAGAAGGAATAAAACGAGGTACACCTGCTTGAATTGCACCTTCCAAAAGATTTTTTTGTCCATCAATAATTACCTCTTTTAATCCTGCTAACGCCGATACTACACAAGAAACGCCAATACAAGCTGTTGCGATTTTTGAAATGTTAGTCATATCTATTGGTGTTACACTAACACCAAGATTTCTTAATGCTTCAATTTTTTTTGGATCACTACCTTTACGAACTATCGCTTTAACTTCTGCACCTTCTTTTATCAATGCTTTTACAATGCGACCGCCAAGGTTGCCTGTTGCACCTGCTACTAAAATTGTCTTTTTCATTTTATTTGAATTAAATTATTTGATGCAAATGTAAACATTGTTTACTATATAGACAACATTGTTTACTATTATTTATTTTATATCTTTGTAAAAAATATTTCAAGATGAATGAAAATAAAGAGATTACTGTTCAATATGACGACAAAGACAACTTTGGCAGGTTAATTTGTATTGCAAAAAAGCATTTTGATGTTTGGTCTCAACATAATATTAAACCTGAAAAGGTTGATATGAAATTGTCATTTATGCCTGTAATTTTTAATATTAGTCCAGAAGGCAATACTAACAGTGAATTATCAAAAAAATCATTGGTTTTTAAACAAGCAATGAGTAGAACTTTAAAAGAATTGGAAGAAATTGGAATGATAACTTCCAAAACTATAAATAATGATAAAAGAAGTAACAAAATTAATTTAACTGACGATGGTAAAGAATTTGTTACGACTTCAAATCAAAAATTATCCAATTTAATTGATAATTACATAGAATTAGTTGGCGAAGAAAAATTTAAAATAACAATGGAAGTTTTAAGCAAAATGATTGATTACCACGAGGGTTTAAATACCAATCACTAAGTCTTGACTTACCATTAAACCATTTTAAAGTATCCTTTTTTTTTAATTAAATGAATTTCTAAACTCCAAAGGAGAAACACCACTTTTTGCTTTAAACAATTTACTAAATGATGGTGAATGTTCAAAACCCAACTGGAAAGCAATTTCTGAAACTGATAAATTTGTAGTTGATAATCTCTCTTTTGCTTTTTCTATCAATTTATTGTGAATGTGCTGTTGTGTGGTTTGTCCAGTCAATACTTTGAGCATCGAACTCAAATAATTGGGTGATACATTTAGATTTTCGGCAATTGTATTTACAGTAGGCAAACTTTTAGCATTTAAATCATCCATTTCAAAATAATTGTCTAATAATTCTTCCAACCGATTTAATAATTGATGATTGCTTATTTTCCTAGTTAAAAACTGGCGGTTATAAAATCTATCAGCATATTTTAAAAACAATTCTAATTGTGCAATAATTAGATCTTGACTAAATTTATCAATATTCGATTGGTATTCTTGTTTGATGTTTTGCAAAATGTTTATTAAACTTGTTTCTTCTTTTTCAGAAAGAAACAAAGCTTCATTTATTGAATAGTCAAAATAGTCGTATTTTTTTATTTTTTGGACCAAACTTGTTCCCCATAAAAAATCAGGATGGACAAGTAACATCCATCCTGATGTTTCTAAAACTTTATTTTTCTCAACTTCTATACTGAAAATTTGTCCTGGAGAAATGAAAAACAAAACGCCTTCATCGAAATCGTATTTTTGTTGACCATACTTAATTTTCCCATTAATATTTCTTTTTAGTGCGATAGAGTAAAAATCCATAGACCAACTCACGAGACTATCTTCTCCCAAATATTTCATTTCTTCAAAATTAATCAAACTGATTAATGGGTGCTCTGGTTGCGGTAATCCTCTTTGTCGATGGTACTCGCTAATGGTTTTAAATCTATGAATTGGATTGCTTTTCATTGCTCAAAAATAAATATTTATTATGAATTATAGGCGGTTACAAAATCGTTTACAAAGTCTGAAAATTTCACGTTACCTAAAACTGTTGGTTTGTTCAATTTATAGTCTTCGGCTAATTTACCACTGTTTAAACTTGAAAACATTTCAACATAATTATTTGTCAGCAGTTCAGGAAAACCATTTTCTAAGAAACCTTTGCGTGTTTCATCATCAGAAACGACAATCCACTTTAAATCAGGTTTGCCTATTGCAGTCCCCAAAATACTTGCAATTTCGTTTCCTGAAAGTTCATCACTTGAAACATATCTAACTTTTCGATGGGTAGATGG
>NZ_JAYSSZ010000224.1:0-8182 GCF_043720215.1 Flavobacterium sp.
AGTTTCAATTTTACGAAAAACACAAATCAATCGATATAGTCATTCAAAGTAATTATTTTAAAATTTGATTTCTTATATTTGCTATCAGAATTTACAAAAAAAATAAACTAACTTACATTATAATGGCAAAAATTAAAGTAGCCAATCCAGTTGTAGAATTGGATGGCGATGAAATGACAAGAATTATTTGGGCATTTATTAAAGACAAATTAATTCTTCCTTATTTAGAATTAGATATCAAATATTACGATTTAGGAATAGAAAGTCGTGAAGCTACAAAGGATCAAATAACTATCGATTCGGCAGAAGCAATCAAAAAATACAATGTAGGTATCAAATGTGCTACTATTACGCCAGATGAAGAACGTGTTAAAGAATTTAACCTTTCTAAAATGTGGAAATCTCCAAACGGAACAATCCGTAATATCGTTGGCGGAACCGTTTTTCGTGAGCCAATTATCATGAATAATGTTCCAAGATATGTACAAGGTTGGACAAAACCAATCGTAATTGGTCGTCACGCTTTTGGAGATCAATACAAAGCAACTGATACTGTTATAAAAGGAAAAGGAAAACTAACCATGACTTTTGTTCCTGAAAACGGAGGCGAAACTCAAAACTGGGAAGTTTATAACTTTGAAGGAGATGGAGTTGCTATGTCTATGTATAATACTGACGAAAGTATTTACGGATTTGCACATTCGTCTTTCCAAATGGCATTAACAAAAAAATGGCCATTATATTTATCTACAAAAAACACAATCTTAAAAGCTTACGACGGACGTTTTAAAGATATTTTTGAAGAAGTGTACCAAAGTGATTATAAATCTAAATTTGAAGCACTAAAAATCACTTACGAACACAGACTTATCGATGACATGGTTGCTTCTTGCATGAAATGGAATGGTGGTTTTGTTTGGGCTTGTAAAAACTACGATGGTGATGTTCAGTCAGACACTGTGGCGCAAGGATTTGGTTCATTAGGATTAATGACTTCTGTACTTGTAACTCCTGACGGAAAAACTGTTGAAGCAGAAGCTGCACACGGAACCGTAACACGTCATTACCGTATGCACCAACAAGGAAAAGCAACTTCTACTAACCCAATTGCATCAATTTTTGCTTGGACAAGAGGATTAGAACACAGAGGGAAATTAGACAATAATCAACCCTTGATCGATTTTTGTTTAAAACTAGAACAAGTTTGTGTAGAAACTGTAGAAAGCGGAAAAATGACTAAAGATTTAGCTACATTAGTAAAACCAGAAGGTTTAACCGATGCTGATTATTTAACTACCGAAGATTTCTTAGCAGCAATCAAAGAAAATTTAGATAAGAAATTAGCTTAATCTTTCTTTTATTTAAATAAATTAGAAAAAAGACAATCAGAAATGATTGTCTTTTTTTTTAACCATAGATTAACAGTTGATATGTAACAAAAATAGTATTAATTCGTCAAATTTGTAGTTCTTGAAATTGAAAATATAAAAGCTATGATTACAAAAAAAATCCTCACTCAATTCATTTTTTTATTCGCTTTTGCAACAAGTTTTGCGCAAGATAGATTTACTCTTTCAGGAATAATTTCAGATGCAAAAAATAATGAGACTCTTATAGGTGTAAACATTATTTCTAAAACCACCAAAGCTTTTGCTTTTACAAACGAATACGGATTTTATTCACTTACATTACCTAAAGGAGATTACGAAATCATAATTAGTTATGTGGGATTTCAAACTATTGAAGAAACTATTTCACTTACAGAAAACACGAAACGAAATTACAGCTTATCGGATTCTGGACAACAACTAGAAGAAGTTGTTATTACCGAAAAAACCAGATCTAACATTCGAAAACCAGAAATGAGTGTCAATAAAATGTCTATTACCACCATCAAGCAAATGCCTGTTGTTCTAGGAGAAGTTGATGTTCTAAAAGCTATATTATTTCTTCCAGGAGTTACAAATGCTGGTGAAGGACAATCTGGTTTTAATGTTCGTGGTGGTGGTGCAGATCAAAATTTAATTTTATTAGACGAAGCAACTATTTTTAATTCTTCTCACGTTTTTGGCTTTTTTTCGGTCTTTAATCCGGATGCGATAAAAGATTTAAAACTATACAAAGGAGGAATACCAGCACGTTTTGGAGGTAGAGCATCATCAGTTTTAGATATTTATCAGAAAGACGGAAACAGCAAAGATTTTCATGTAAATGGCGGAATTGGATTAATTTCTAGTCGTCTTCTTGCTGAAGGTCCAATTGTAAAAGACAAAGGTTCTTTTCTTATAGGCGGTCGTGCTTCGTATGCACATTTATTTCTGAAATTAACAGACAACAAGAATGTCGCTTATTTTTATGATTTAAATGCAAAATTAAATTACAAACTAAACAAGAATAACAACTTATATGTTTCTGGATATTTTGGTCGTGATGTTTTCTCGTTAAATAAAACTTTTACAAATACTTATGGAAATTCGACTTTAAACTTACGCTGGAATCATCTATATTCCGATAAACTATTTTCAAATTTATCGATGATTTATAGTGATTATTATTACGGATTAACATTAGATTTTATTGGCTTTAATTGGAATTCAGGTATTAAAAATTATAATCTTAAATATGATTTTAAATATTATTTGTCAGATAAAATAAAACTAAATTATGGTGTCAATGGTATTTATTATGACTTTAATCCCGGAACAATAGAACCTATAAATTCCGAATCTGGTATAAACTACAAACAATTAGAAAAAAAATATGCATTCGAACCTGCCCTATATATAGATGCAGAGCAAAAAATTACAGATAAATTAGCCGTAAATTATGGCTTGCGTTATAGTTTCTTTTATCGCTTAGGAAATTCGACTGTTAATATTTATGAAAATAACCAACCCGTGTTTTATGATTCAGATTTAAAAATTTATGAAAAAGCAAAACCCATTGGTACCGAATCTTTTGGGAAAAATAAAACTATAGCTAGTTTTAACAACCTAGAACCTCGTTTTTCTGTAGCTTATGAATTAAATAATAATCAATCGGTAAAAGCAAGTTATAATCGAATGGTACAATATTTACAACTCATTTCGAATACAGCCTCACCTACTCCACTTGATGTTTGGACACCAAGTGACAATTATATAAAACCTCAAATTGCAGACCAAGTTGCTGTTGGTTATTTTAATAATTTTAGTGACGATAAATATTCTGTTGAAATTGAAAGTTTTTACAAAAAAATACAAAACAGAATGGATTATATTGATGGTGCAGATCTAATTGCAAACGAAGCCATCGAACAAGTAATCCTAAATGGTAGAATGCGTTCCTATGGTTTAGAATTTTTAATCCGAAAAAACGAAGGAAAACTAAATGGCTGGATTGCTTATACGATTTCAAAATCACAACAGCAAACTCCAGGAAGAACTCCAAATGAAGTAGGTATAAATAACGGTGATTGGTATCGCTCTGCTTATGATAAGCTACATAATCTTGCCGTTACAAGTACTTATAATTTGAATAAAAAATGGACTTTTGGAGCTAATTTTACACTACAAACAGGCCAGCCAGTAACGTATCCTAACGGACAATATGTGTTTCAAGGAATAACTATTCCTAGTTACGGATTAAGAAACAAAAATAGCTTGCCAATTTACCATCATTTAGATATTTCGGCAACTTATGTTCCCAAACCTGACAAAAAGAACGGAAGACAAGGCGAATGGGTTTTTAGCATTTATAATGTTTATGCTCGAAAAAATGCAGCTTCAATAAGCTTCCGCCAAAATGCTGATTATGGCAATAATGAAGCTATTAAGTTATCAATCTTCGGAATTGTTCCATCTGTTTCTTATAATTTTAAATTCTAGAAAAATGAAAAATCTATTCAAATATTTAGCCTTAATAACAATAACTCTTTTTTTAACTAGTTGCGAAGATAAAGTAGACATTGCTCTAGACACAGCAGAACCTAAACTCGTTATAGATGCAGTTATAAAATGGCAAAAAGGAACTTCTGGGAACGACCAAAAAATAAAGTTAACAACCACAACAGATTACTACACCAACATAATTCCAGTAGTTTCTGGAGCGACTGTATATATAACAAATAGCATAAATACGGTTTTCAATTTCATAGAAACGCCAAATACTGGCGAATATGTTTGCACTAACTTTATTCCTGTTGTAAATGAAAATTATACATTAACAGTCATAAATAACGGACAAACTTATAAAGCTACAGATAAATTATTAGCCACACCAAATATTGATTCTATAAACCAAATAGCAGTTCCAGGCGTTGGAGGAACCGATTTAATTCAAGTCAAATTTTTCTACCAAGACAATGGGCTAGAAAATAATTTCTATTTAATTGGCTTTAAAAACAGTACGAAAGCATTTACTGAATTTGGAGTTATTAGAGATCGTTTTTTTCAAGGAAACCTAATGTTTGGTTTCTATACTGATGAAGATTTAAAAGCAGGCGATCAACTAGACATTTATTTACAAGGCATATCCGAACGTTACAATAATTACATGGAAAAACTACTTAATATTGCTGCAACCGATGGAGGAAACCCTTTTGCAACTCCACCAGCAACCTTAAGAGGAAATATTACAAATCAAACAAATGAACAAAATTTCCCCTTAGGATATTTTAGTTTAGGAGAGGTTGATACTGATATTTATACTGTTCAGTAGCTAATCCAGCTTTTCATTTCAAAAAAACAGAGAGAAAAACTGTTTTCTAAATTATAAAAAGAGCTTCTTTTAGTCGCTTTTTTATAGTAAGAAAACTAAAGTTTTCCTCTCTGTTTTGTTTTCCATTACAATATGGGCTATAAAACTATGAATTACTATATTTACATCCGAAATATAAAATATTCAATCAAATGTCTTCACATCACATCGTTCGGGACGACCAAGAACCAGCCTTAATAATTGCCAACGGAGCAGCTTGTAACGAAGAACTATTAGGACAATTACTAGAATGGTCTCCACTTGTAATTGTATTAGATTCGGCAATAGAACGAGTATTAGAATTAGGTATAAAAGTAGACGTCTTATTGGGTGATTTCGATCGTGGTTTCGATCCAGAGTATTACAAAGACAAACAATTTCCGCTCGAAATAGTATATGCGCCAAATCAAGACAAAACAGATTTAGAAAAAGCATTTGATTACCTTATTGAAAGAAAAATTCCAATGGTCAATGTAGTTTGGGCAACTGGAAAGCGAGCCGATCATACTATAACTAATATAACTAATATTGTCCGTTATAGAAACCAATTAAAAATTGTAATTATCGACGATCATTCTAAAATATTCTTATTACCCAATCGTTTCGAAAAATGGTACACTGCAAATACACCTATTTCATTAATCCCAATTGGGCATGTAAGCGGAATTCATTCCAAAAATTTATTTTATCCTCTAAAAGATGATAGTCTAATTATAGGTTACAGAACTGGAAGTAGCAACCATGTAAAACAAGATGGAATCGTCATTATCGAACACAAAGAAGGAGATTTACTTATGATGGAATGCTTCGATTAAATTCTATAAAAAAGTAATGTTAACTATCTGCTATTCTTGACTATCTTTGCAACCGAAATTAAGAATATGAAAGCGAACATAGTTACCGAAAAAACAAATCTACATCCAAGAAATAAACATAGATTTGGATACGATTTTAATGAATTAATAAAAACATCTCCCGAATTAAAAAATCATGTTTTTATAAATGAATATGACACACAAACCATCGATTTTAGTGATCCTGATGCTGTAAAAGCACTAAACAATGCATTATTAATAACCGATTACAATATTCAGAATTGGGATATTCCACAAGATTATCTTTGCCCACCAATTCCTGGAAGAGCCGATTATATTCATTACATAGCCGACTTATTAGCATCTACAAATGATGGAATTATTCCTGAAAGCGAAAATGTAGTTGGTTTAGACATAGGTATTGGCGCAAACTGTATCTATCCAATAATAGGGAATTCAGTTTACAACTGGAGTTTTGTTGGTACTGATATAGATGAGAATGCTATTCAGAATTGCAAAAAAATCATCGAACAGAATCCAAAATTAATTGATGCAATAAGTTTGCAACAGCAAGTAGAATCAAGATTTATTTTCAAAAATATTATTTTACCAGAGGATAAATTTACATTTACAATTTGCAATCCGCCTTTTCATAATTCATCAGCAGATGCAACAAAAGCTAGCATCCGAAAAGTAAATAATCTTACTGAAACCAGAACCAAGAATCCTGTACTCAATTTTGGTGGTCAAAACGCAGAACTTTGGTGTGATGGTGGCGAAATAGGGTTCATAACACAAATGATTTATGAATCTGCAAAATATCCTATGCAAGTACTTTGGTTTACCACTTTAGTTTCAAAAAAAGAAAATCTATCTAGCATATACAAAACGTTAAACAAGGTTCAAGCAGTTGAAATAAAAACCATTGATATGTCTCAAGGACAAAAAACTAGCCGAATTGTGGCTTGGACATTTTTGAGTGAAGTGCAACAAAAAGCTTGGAAATTTTAAGTTTTTGTAAACTTTTATTTCCTTAATTCCTTTGTATCTTTGTTTGTTTTTGAATTTATAATAAATGAACTTCCAAGTACAATCAGATTATCAGCCCAAAGGAGACCAACCACAAGCTATCGAAAAACTTTCGCGAGGCATTATTGATGAAGAGAAATACCAAACTTTACTAGGTGTTACTGGATCAGGAAAAACATTTACAGTTGCCAATGTTATTCAAGAAGTGCAACGTCCAACCTTAGTTTTAGCACACAACAAAACACTTGCGGCACAATTATATTCAGAATTCAAACAGTTTTTTCCTAATAATGCCGTAGAATATTTCGTTTCGTATTACGATTATTACCAACCCGAAGCCTTTATGCCAGTTACAGGCGTTTTCATCGAAAAAGATTTGTCTATCAATGAAGAATTGGAAAAAATGCGAATGTCTACCGTTTCTTCATTGCTTTCTGGCCGGCGTGATATTATTGTAGTTTCGTCAGTTTCTTGTTTATACGGTATTGGAAACCCTGTTGAATTTCAGAAAAATGTAATTCCAATAGAAAAAGGACAAATCATATCTCGAACCAAATTATTGCATCAGTTAGTGCAAAGTTTGTATTCTAGAACCGAAATGGATTTTAATCCAGGTAATTTTAGAATAAAAGGAGATACAGTCGATGTATATCCGAGTTATGCAGATGAAGCTTTTCGAATTCACTTTTTTGGTGATGAAATAGAAGAAATTGAAAGTTTTAATATAAAAACATCTCAAGTAACTGAAAAATTTGAAAAACTGACCATTTACCCAGCCAATATGTTTGTGACTTCACCCGATGTTTTACAAAATGCGATTTGGGAAATTCAGCAAGATTTGGTTAAACAAGTCGATTACTTCAAAGAAATAGGTAAACATCTCGAAGCAAAAAGATTAGAAGAACGTACCAATTTCGACCTCGAAATGATTCGAGAATTGGGTTATTGCTCAGGAATCGAAAATTATTCAAGATATCTTGATGGAAGAAGTACGGGAACTCGTCCGTTTTGTTTATTAGATTATTTCCCAAAAGATTATCTGATGGTGGTCGACGAAAGTCATGTAACGCTCTCACAAGTACATGCTATGTATGGTGGCGATAGGAGTCGTAAGGAAAACTTAGTCGAATATGGTTTCCGTTTACCGGCTGCAATGGATAATCGTCCGTTGAAATTTGATGAGTTTGAATCGATGCAAAACCAAGTAATTTATGTCTCGGCAACTCCTGCTGATTATGAATTACAAAAATGTGATGGAATATATATCGAGCAAGTGATTCGTCCAACTGGATTATTAGATCCAATTATAGAAATTCGCCCTAGTTTGAATCAAATAGATGATTTGATAGAAGAAATTCAAGTTCGAGCCGAAATTGACGAACGTGTTTTGGTAACTACTCTAACCAAAAGAATGGCAGAAGAATTGGCTAAATATTTAACAAAAGTAAATATTCGTTGTCGTTATATTCATTCGGAAGTTGATACCTTAGAAAGAATAGAAATTATGCAAGATTTACGAAAAGGTATTTTTGATGTTTTAATTGGTGTCAATTTACTTCGTGAAGGATTAGATTTACCCGAAGTATCTTTGGTTGCCATAC
>NZ_JAYSSZ010000225.1:0-8179 GCF_043720215.1 Flavobacterium sp.
CGCAAAGCATCATATAATGGTTGCATGTACGGGTCTAGTTTCTCTTTCAAATCTCCCGGTAGAAAGCCAAGATTTTCTCCCGCTTCAACCGCTGGACGCGTCAGAATAATACGTTTTACTTGTTTTTCTTTCAATGCTTTTACAGCCATAGCAACTCCAGTATAGGTCTTTCCAGTACCCGCAGGACCTACAGCAAAAACCATATCGTTTTTGTTGATACAATCGACTAATAATTGTTGGTTTGGTGTCATCGCTTTGATAAGCTTACCTCCTATTCCGTGAACCAAAATCTTGTCGCTGTCTGCCATTTTTTGTTCTTCTCGAGAATCGCTCAAAATCACTCTATCAATAACATTGTTATCAATAGTATTGTATCGTGTAAAGTGAACCATGAGTCTGTTGAAGCGTTTTTCGAATTCGTCTAGCTCCTCTTTTTCGCCAAAGGCTTTTAGTGTTGTTCCTCGCGCTACTATTTTTAGCTTCGGATAATACTTTTTAATTGTTTCTAAATGAGCATCTTGTGTGCCCCAAAATTCTTTTGGAGCAATGTCGTGTAATTCAATGATTCGTTCGTTCAAAAGCAGGAAGATTAAATTAAAAAAATAAGTTAGCTTTGCATATCTCAAATTTAGTAAATTTAGAGGGACGATTACAGAATAGTTATAAACAAAAAGATGTCAATAATTACGCTTACTACTGATTTTGGCTTGAAAGACCACTTTGTTGGTTCGCTAAAAGGCAAGTTAATTTCGGAATACCCTGAAGTTCAAATCATTGATATTTCTCATCATGTAGATTTGTTTAATATATCCGAAGCGAGTTATATTATAAATGCATCTTATAATAGTTTCCCTAAAGGAACTGTGCATTTTATTGGCATTGATAATGAACGATCTACCGAAAACAAACACATTGCCATACAATGGAACGATCATTTTTTTGTTTGTGCTGATAATGGAATTTTGAGTATTCTTACTCAGAAAATTGTACCGCAAAAAATGGTCGAAATAAACATTCATAATCGTTTGCCCGATGGTTCGACCGATTTAGATGTCTTTGTTAAAGTAGCTTGTCATCTTGCAAAAGGTGGTTCGCTAAATGTTATTGGTAAAGAAATTTCAGCTATAAAAATTGTAAACGAATTGCAAGCTGTTGTGGCTTCCAATTCTAGTAGTATAAAAGGTTATGTAGTTTATGTAGACCATTTCGGGAATTGTGTAACCAACATTTCGAAAAAAATGTTTGCCGAAATTGGAAATAATCGCAATTTTGAGATTAAATTTGGAACCAAAATCATCAAGAAAATACACAGTAATTATTCCGATTTTAAAGTGTCAGAAAAATATACGCTGAGAGATTATGAAGGAGAAAAGTTAGCCCTTTTTAACGAAGCTGGTTTTCTTGAAATTGCCATTTATAAAAGTAACCCAAAAACTGTCGGCTCAGCTAAATCTTTGTTGGGATTGAAGTATAGAGATGTTGTGAATGTTGATTTTAGAGTTTAAAAAAAAATCTTTTTAAATCTGCTTCAATTATAAAAAATAAAAATATGTTTGTAAGAATAGTAAAATTAAGCTTTCACGAAGAAAACATTCCAGCTTTTCTTGAAAATTTCGAACTCATGAAAGAAAAAATACGAAATGCCGAAGGAAATCGTTTCTTAGAATTATACCAAGACAAAAACAACAAATATATTTTTTTTACCTATAGTTATTGGGAAACCGAGCAAGATTTAGAAAATTACCGTAACTCAGAATTATTTTATGATGTTTGGACATTTACCAAAAAATTATTTAACGACAAACCAGAAGCTTGGAGTTTAGATAAATTGGTGAGTTTAGAATAATTACGAAATACTTTAGAAGCATAAAATCAACTTAATTAAAAATGATAAAATTAAATAAAAAGTTAAAAAAAATAATAATCCCGTCTATTGGTGGCTTATTGCTTACCGCTTATACTCTTTATAGTACGAAAGGTAGTTTTGGATTATCTGAAGTAATTGTATTGATAATTACCGCAATCATAATATTTGGAGTTATTTCATTAATTAACAAAATCATTCCAAAAAATGAATAATTATCTGCCTTATATTTTTGGAACATCGACACTTTTAGCTGGGATATATTTATTTTTTGTATCATTTGGAATTTACAAGCCTAAAAAATCAGATAATAATGAAAGTCTCATAGAAAAATATGGAACATTTATTAAAATAATTTCAATAATTATGATATTAAGAGGAGGATATAATTTACTTAATCCAGATCCTAATAGATATAAAATTGGTCAAAACAAAGTAAATAATCTGAAAGAAAAATTTGAATCAAAAGATATTTTAGTCAAAAAATGCTAAACAAATAAACCGATAAACACAAATGAAAGCCATATTATTTAAAGAATTTCGTTCCTTTTTTGGTTCGCCCATAGGTTACTTAGTTATTGCCATTTTTTTATTACTCACCGGATTATTTTTGTGGGTTTTTGATGGAGATTACAATATCTTAAATTCAGGATTTGCAGACATGTCTCCATTTTTTACTATTGCTCCTTGGATACTTTTATTCCTAATTCCTGCCGTTACCATGCGTAGTTTTTCGGACGAAAAAAAACAAGGAACCATGGAACTTTTACTAACAAAACCTTTATCTCTTTGGGAAATTGTAAACGGAAAATTTTTAGGTGCTTTTTTATTACTTATAATTGCAATAATTCCAACATTAGTTTATGTCAAAGTAATTTATGATTTGGGATTACCTGAAGGAAATATCGATTTTGGAAGTACATTAGGCTCCTATTTTGGTCTATTATTTCTTATGGCAACTTATACTTCCATTGGAATTTATACTTCCACTTTATCAGACAATCAGATTGTAGCTTTTATTGTTTCGGTATTTTTGTGTTTTGTGCTTTATTTTGGTTTTCAAGGCATTGCAAACTACAAACAGTTTGGAAGTTTTGGCGATACAATCGCTTCATTCGGAATGGATTATCATTACAAAAGCATGAGTCGTGGTGTGATTGATACTCGAGATATTATTTATTTTGTGAGTATAACTATACTTTTTTTGTCGTTTACCGTTTATAAATTAAAATCATACAAATCGTAATGATACCAGTTAAGAAAAAGAAGATTAAGATATTATTACTTACTATTGCTATTATTCTCGTTATAAATGGCATTGGAAGTCAATTTTTTCATCGTTTCGATTTAACACATGACAAACGTTATACCTTGTCTGAAACGTCATTAAACATTATAAAAAACGCTAAAGAACCATTATATATTGATATTTTTTTAGAAGGTAATTTTCCACCCGAATTTAAACGTTTACAAAATGAAACCAAGCAAATTCTAGAGGAGTTTAAGGCTTATAATCCTAATATAATTTACCAATTTGTAAACCCTTTAGAAAACCCTGAAGAAGCCGATGCTATTATGGATTCCTTTGTGCAACGAGGATTAACACCCATAAAAATAACTGTAGATGACAAAGGAAAGCAATCGCAAGAAGTCGTTTTTCCTTGGGCCATTGCGACTTACAAAGACAAAAGCACCAAAATTTCTTTATTAAAGAACAAATTAGGAGCAACTACTGAACAAAAAGTAATCAGTTCTGTACAACATCTAGAATATGCTTTTGCCGATGGTTTTCATAAAATAACAACCCAAAAACAAAAGAAAATTGCCGTTATAAAAGGAAAAAATGAATTACCAGATATTTTTAAAGCCGACTTCTTACAATCGGTTCGTGAAAATTATTTTATTGCGCCTTTTCCTTTAGATTCGGTTTCGCAAAATCCTGTACTTTTTGCAAAGGCATTAAAAACCTTCGATTTAGCCATTATTGCCAAACCAAAAGCTGCTTTTACTGACCAAGAAAAACAAGTTTTAGACCAGTTTATCATCAATGGTGGCAAAACATTATGGTTGGTCGAGACCGTAAATATTGATATGGAAAGCCTAAACAAAACAGGTTCTAGCTTTGCTTTTCCTTTCGATTTGGGTTTAAACGATATGTTTTTTAAATACGGATTCAGAATAAATCCAATATTAGTAAAAGACATTCAATGTGCTCCCATTTCGTTAGCTTCTGGAAACAAAGGAAACCAAACACAATATGAGAAATATCCTTGGTATTTTGCACCTTATATTTTCCCTGAAAGTAAGCATCCAATTGTAAATAATATTGATGGTGTAAAATTAGATTTTACCAATGCCATTGATACGTTGAAAAATGGAATCAAAAAAACAATCTTATTACAATCTTCTATTTATTCGAAAAAAATAGGAACTCCTGTTGAAATTGATTTGAAAATGGTAAATGAAAAACCAAATCCGCAAGACTTTCAGCCAGGAAGTATTCCTGTTAGTGTTTTGTTAGAAGGTAATTTTTCTTCGGCATTCGAAAATAGAGTTTTACCTTTTGATGATTCAAGTTTTAGAGCCAAAGGAAAATCCACTAAAATGATCGTAGTTTCCGATGGAGATATTATCAAAAATCAACTAGATGAAAAAGGGCAACCTTTAGAATTAGGTTTTGACAAATGGACGAATAAAATATATGCCAACAAGGAATTTTTAATGAATTGCGTGAATTATTTACTCGATGACAACGGACTTATTAACATTCGTAGTAAGGAAGTAGATTTGCCATTATTAGACAAAGAAAAAGTTGCCGAAAAATACATGTATACTCAATTGCTAACCGTCGGATTACCATTGGTATTATTACTATTTTTTGGAATTGTGATTACTTATTTAAGAAAAAGACAATTTGGTCGTTAGTTGTTGATAAAAATGTTTTCAATACTGATTAGTTTACGATATATTTGTAAGCAATAATAAAGTTCTGTAAATTCAGAACAGAAGAATTTAAAAAAAAGATGATGAAGTTTATAGTATCAAGTTCCTATTTATTAAAACAATTACAAGTTTTAGGAAGCGTTATTAACAGTAGTAACACGTTGCCTATTTTAGATAATTTCTTATTTGAATTAAAGAAAAACGAATTGTTAGTTTCTGCATCTGATTTAGAAACTACCATGTCAGCCTCACTTACGATTGATTCTACAAGCGAAGGAAGCGTTGCTGTTCCTGCAAAATTATTATTGGAAATACTAAAAACATTCCCAGAGCAACCACTTACATTTACGGTTGAAGAAAATAATACTATCGAAATTAGCTCACAATCAGGTAAATATGCTTTGGCTTATGCTCCAGGAGATGAGTTCCCAAAATCGGTAAACTTAGAAGAACCATCTAAAACAATTGTTCCTGCCGAAGTATTATCGACAGCAGTGAGCAAAACAATATTTGCAGCTGGAAACGATGATTTGCGTCCAGTAATGTCTGGTGTGTTTTTTCAGTTTTCACCAGAAGGATTAATTTTTGTTGCTACCGATGCACATAAATTAGTAAAATATGCTCGCACCGATGTAAAAGCATCGCAAGTAGCAGATTTTATTATGCCAAGAAAACCTTTAAATATTTTGAAAGGAATCCTTGCTACTTCAAACGAAGAAGTAACTATCGAATATAATGATTCGAATGCGACTTTCTCTTTTGATAATTATATTTTGACCTGTAGATTAATTGATGGAAAATATCCTAATTATGAAGCGGTTATTCCAAAAGAAAATCCAAATAAATTAATGATCGACAGAACTCAATTTTTAAGTTCTGTACGTCGTGTGGCTATTTTCTCTAACAAAACAACACATCAAATTAGACTTAAAATTGCAGGAACAGAATTAAATATTTCTGCAGAAGATATAGATTACTCAAACAAAGCTGAAGAGCGTTTGACATGTGATTATCAAGGTGACGACATGCAAATAGGTTTCAACTCACGTTTTTTATTAGAAATGTTAGGTAACCTACAATCTGACATGATTATGTTAGAAATGTCTATGCCAAACAGAGCGGGAATCCTTACTCCTGTTGATGGTCTTGACGAAGGCGAAACAGTTACAATGCTAGTAATGCCTGTAATGTTGAACAATTAGATTTGTTAGAATTTTAGACTATTTAGATTATTTGACTAACTTAGATTTTTAGATATGAAAAATGTTCAGCAAAAGCTGAACATTTTTTTTGCAGTATCTTGAAACTCACAAGACTTTTGACTTTACAACTTTATGACTTTACGAAATGCTCTCGATAAGTTTATTTAGCTTATCATTATTAATAGGTTTTGAGATAAAATCTTTGACTGTCGAAAATGATTTAGATTTCTCTATATCATTTGTATCAATTGAAGAAGACATGATGAAAACGTTTAGCTTCTCTTTATTGGGTAATTTTTCTATTTCTTCAAGAAATTGCCAACCATCTATAACTGGCATGTTTATATCTAACAAAATAATATTTGGAAACGTATTGTTTTTATCCGAGAGAAGATCTAGAACTTCTTCTCCGTTTTTGAAATCGAAAACTTGATCGAAATTTTCATTTCTGTCTAATATTTTTTTTAATACAAAAACAAAAATATTATCGTCATCAATAATATATGTTAGATTTACCTTTCTCATACAAAATACATAGTAAAAGTAGTTCCTTTATCTATTTCACTTTCTACTTCTATCCTTCCACCCATAGATTCTATATGATTTTTTGCCATAAACAATCCTAGTCCTACGGCATCCGGATTTCCATTGAAAGTTTTATACATTCCAAATATTTTGTCTTTATTTTTTTCTAAATCAATTCCTATACCATTATCTTGAATAGACACTTTTATATAATCGTCTGTTTTTTCAGCCTTAATATTTATAATTGGTTTTCTAACTAATGACCTATATTTTATTGCATTTGTAAGCATATTGAAGATAATACTTTCAAGGTAAGATTGTGTGGCTATAATTTCTATATTGTCATTTATTTCGATATTTATTCTAGCATGATTTGTTTTTACAATTGCATTTATACCTAAAATTGCTTTTTCTATTTCTTTTTTTAAATTTAGGGTTATTTTTTCGTTTTTTAAACCACTTTGCACAGTAACTGTCTCGTTTAAATAAAAAATGGTGTCCGAAAGTTTGTTTGTACTTTGCTTAAGCATATCAAAATATTCTTTTTGCTCTATTGGATCATTTGTTTCTTCAAATAAATCAAGAATCATGCTTAAATTACTGGTATGGGAGCGAATATCATGAGAAACAATGTGAGTGAATTTTAGTAATTTTTCGTTCTGTTTTTGTGTTAATTTAAATAATTTATTTTTTTCGTTTTCAGATTCTTTCCTTGCTGATATATCTCGAGTAATAACAATATACTTCAAATATTTTCCGTCTTCGCCATAAATCACATTTACCGAATCTTCACGCCAGTAGTACACACCATCTAAACCTTTAAACCTAAGTTCATACTTAAATTCTTTTTCTTGTTTGGCTAAACAATCGTATATGTATGGCTTAACTTTTAACAAGTCATCAGGATGAAAGCTATTAAAAACATCATCGATAGTTACGTTTTTATAATCATCTTTAGAATAACCTAGTGATTTACTATAGGAAGGCGATATAAAAGTTATTTTTTGGTTTTCAAATACAATTACTCCATCTGACGTATTCTCAGTTATTAATCGAAGTTGTTGATCACTTTCAATAAGTCTTTCTTCTGTTATTTTACGTTCTGTAATATCTCTAGAAATCACAATAACTTTGGAATAAAGTGAATCTGTATCATCATAAATTACATTTGCTGAATCTTCTCGCCAGTAATATTTACCATCTGGGGCTTTAAACCTGTAATCATAATTAAATCTTTCGACTTTGTTTTCTAAACTATTATATACAATAATTTTAAGTTTATCTATATCATTTGGATGAACATAACTATAAATTTCTATAATAGACTTACCAATTAAAAAATTATCTGCATATCCATATAGTTTAGAATAGGCTGGTGACACATAAGTAACAATGCTATTTTCAATAACTGCAATTCCATCGGATGTATTTTCAGAAATAAATTTAAATTTTTCTTGGTTTAAAATTAAACTTTTTTCTACTTCTTTTCGTTTGTCTTCTTCTAATGCCAAACTTAAAAAATCGGCAAGTGATCTTGCAAAGGACACATCATTCTCGCTCCAAACTCTTGGATCATCACGGTGCTCACAACATAAAACGCCATGAAATTTTCCGCTTTCTCTTATAGGAATATCTAACATATCCG
>NZ_JAYSSZ010000226.1:0-3021 GCF_043720215.1 Flavobacterium sp.
AATTTTACGCATTCAAGCTTAAATGCATAATCATATTTGACTTTTCTTTCCATAAAAATACCCCCAAATAGTGTCTAACTTTTTGGGGGCAGTCTAAAATAATTTTTCAGGTTTTTTTGTATTCCAAAATTTAAGAATGTTATTCTTCTTGTCTATTCAAATTTAGTTTACTGTTTTTATATCCATAAATAAAGTAAAAAATTAGTCCAATAACTAACCAACAACCAAACCACATCCAGTTAGAAACTGCCATTCCTGTTAGTAAATAGCAACAGGATATTAAGCCTAAAAGTGGAATTAAGGATAGATTTTTAGTGAATGATAAAACCATCATTACAGCACAAACTAGTAGGAAAACTATCATAGGTATATTAGTTGCTAGTTTATTTGTAGAAAAATCTAAAATAGTTGTAAAAAAATCTGGTATAAAGTTTATTGTTAATCCAGTTGCAATAATTACCATTAAAGGAAAAATAAATTTAGAATTTACATAAGGAATCCTGAATTTCCCTTTGGTTGCACGTTCTACCAATTCTGATTCACTTTGTGGAGAAAGCATTAGAACACCACCACAAACTAATACAAAAGCAAATAGAGTTCCAATAGAAGTAAAATCTAATACAAAGTTTTCATCTGTAAAGAAGATTGGAATTCCAACTACTAAACCTGTTACGATAGTAGCAAATCCGGGTGTTTTATATTTGGGGTGAATTTCAGAAAATTTCTTAGGCATCAAACCATCTCTAGACATTGTCATCCAAATCCTAGGTTGTCCCATTTGAAATACTAATAAAACACTTGTCATAGCAACAACCGCTGCAATAGAAACAATAAACAGCATCCATTTTACTCCTTTTAAAGCAAAAATTTCTGCTAAAGGATCACTAACGCCCAACAACTCATAGGACACCATTCCTGTAATAACCAAGGCTAAAACAATAAAAACAACGGTACAAATTGCTAATGAATAAATCATTCCTTTAGGTAAATCACGTTGTGGATTTTTGCTTTCTTCCGCTAAAGTAGAAACAGCATCGAAACCTATATAGGCAAAGAAAACAGCAGAAACACCACCCATAACACCACTAAATCCATTAGGCATAAAAGGTGTCCAATTATCAATATCGATATAAAAAGCACCTACAATAATTACCAATAAAATAATAGCTAACTTAATGTAAACCATAACATTACTGAAATTTTTAGATTCTTTAGTACCACGATAAACTAAATAAGTAATTAGCAAATTGATAACAACCGCAGGCAAATCGAAAATAATTTTTAATCCAGCTATACTAGGTGCGTTTTGCCAAGCCATTAATCCTTCATTGCCTTTTCCTGCAACAAAAGCGTCTTGTGCTGATTTATAATTTATTGTGAGCCATTCTGGTAAATGAACTCCAAAAGTCTCTAGTAAATTGGTAAAATAACCACTCCAAGAAAAAGCAATATAAATATTTCCGATAGAATATTCCATGATTAATGCCCAGCCAATAATCCAAGCAAATAATTCACCAAAAGAAACATAAGCATAGGTGTAAGCACTACCTGAAACTGGAACTCTCGAAGCAAATTCTGCATAACACATAGCTGTAAATCCACAGGCAATTGCACACATTATATAGAGTAAAACTACCGCTGGACCTCCTGAAAAACAAGCATTACCAATAGCAGAGAAAGTTCCTCCGCCAATAATGGCTGCGATTCCGAAAAATGTTAAATCTTTAACAGTTAGTACTTTGTTAAGTCCGGAATGTTCGCCATCTCCACCTTGTTGTAATATTGTTGAAAGAGATTTTCTTCTAAAAAGTTTTAAAAAACTCATAAATTTTGGTTTAAATTATTTGGTTAATTATGCCGCAATAGCAATCAGACATAAATATTTGTCACTAAAAATTGCAGGAAACAAATATATAAAACTTAGTGAATAAAAATATTAATAATTTATTCATCGATTTTTAACCAATAAAAAAGGTAATCCATGACAGATTACCTTTTAGTTTTGTATAATTTTGTGATGAAATTTAAATCAAATCGAAACGGTCTAAATTCATGACTTTAGCCCAAGCAGCGATAAAATCTTCAACAAATTGTTCTTTTGAATCTTCACAGGCATAAACTTCTGCAATTGCTCTTAATTCGGTATTAGAACCAAAAATTAAATCTACACGAGTTCCAATCCATTTAATATCTCCAGTTTTTCTATCACTTCCAATGAAAGTTTCACTTGATTCAGTCACAGATTTCCAAGTCGTACTTAAATCTAATAAATTCACGAAGAAATCATTAGTCAAAGCTTCTGGTGTTTTAGTGAAAACTCCAGTTTTAGATTGATCAAAATTGGTATTTAAAACTCTCATTCCAGCAACAAGTAAAGCCATTTCTGGAGCAGTAAGTGTCAGTAATTGTGCTTTATCTATTAATAATTCTTCAGCAGAAACTGTAAATTCAGTTTTGGAATAATTTCGGAAACCATCAGTTTGAGGTTCCAAAACATTAAATGATTCAACATCAGTTTGCTCTTGTGAAGCATCGGTTCTTCCTGGAGTAAAAGGAACATTAACATCGTAACCACCATTTTTAGCAGCTTTTTCAATTCCAACAGAACCTCCCAAAACAATTAAATCTGCAATAGAAACTTGTTTGTTTTCAGATTGTGATTGATTAAAATCTTGCTGAATTTTTTCTAAAACCGACAAAACTTTAGATAATTGAGACGGATTATTTACTTTCCAATCTTTTTGTGGCGATAAACGAATTCTTCCGCCATTTGCTCCACCACGTTTATCCGAACCACGGAAAGTTGAAGCTGATGCCCAAGCTGTAGATACTAATTCTGAAACTGTCAATCCTGAAGAAATAATTGAAGATTTCAAATTATTTATATCATCTTGATTAATTATCTGATAATTTATTTGCGGAATTGGATCTTGCCATAATAAATCTTCCGATGGAACTTCTGCACCTAAATATAGTGACTTTGGACCCAAATCTCTATGAGTTAATTTGAACCAAGCTCTG
>NZ_JAYSSZ010000227.1:0-8164 GCF_043720215.1 Flavobacterium sp.
AAGTAAGTCAAATTTAAACAAAATGAGTCCGATACAATATCGAACTCATTATTATCAAAATTAATTATAAATTTGTCCAAACTTTTGGGTTCAGTCTAACATTACTGCAAGGGTTTTATTATCTAAAATTGAGATTCCTCCTTTCGTCGGAATGACAATTATGATTTAGTATCTGTAATATTCTGGTTTAAATGGACCTTCAACTGGAACACCAATATAATCAGCTTGGTCAACACGTAAAGTTTCTAATTCAACACCTAATTTAGCTAAGTGTAACATGGCAACTTTTTCATCTAAATGTTTAGGTAACATATACACGTCATTGTTGTAAGCCGCACTGTTTTTCCATAATTCGATTTGAGCCAAAGTTTGGTTTGTAAATGAGTTACTCATTACAAAACTTGGGTGACCTGTAGCACAACCTAAGTTTACCAAACGACCTTCAGCAAGGATAAGAATATCTTTTCCAGCAATAGTATATTTATCTACTTGTGGTTTGATTTCAATTTTCGACGCACCGTGGTTAGAATTTAACCAAGCCATATCAATTTCGTTATCAAAGTGTCCAATGTTACAAACGATAGTTTTGTCTTTCATTTTTTCGAAATGAGAACCTAAAACGATATCTTTATTTCCAGTTGTAGTGATGATAATATCAGCAGTTGTAATAACTGTGTCTAATTTTTTAACCTCAAAACCGTCCATAGCTGCTTGTAAAGCACAAATTGGATCAATTTCAGTAACTGTAACAATAGAACCAGCACCTCTAAAAGAAGCAGCAGTTCCTTTTCCAACATCACCATATCCACAAACGATTACTCTTTTTCCAGCCAACATAATATCCGTTGCACGACGAACTGCATCAACTGCACTTTCTTTACATCCGTATTTATTGTCAAATTTTGATTTAGTAACCGAGTCATTTACGTTAATAGCAGGCATTGGTAATGTTCCCGCTTTTACTCTTTCGTATAATCTATGAACTCCAGTAGTAGTTTCTTCGCTCAAACCTTTAATTCCAGCAACCAACTCTGGGTAACGGTCAATAACCATATTCGTTAAATCTCCACCGTCATCAAGAATCATATTCAATGGTTTTCTGTCTTCTCCAAAGAAAAGTGTTTGTTCGATACACCAATCAAAATCAGGCTCATTCAAACCTTTCCAAGCATAAACTTGAATTCCTGCAGCAGCAATCGCAGCAGCAGCTTGATCTTGCGTAGAGAAAATGTTACAAGAAGACCAAGTAACTTCAGCACCAAGAGCAATTAATGTTTCAATTAAAACTGCAGTTTGAATCGTCATGTGCAAACAACCTGCAATACGAGCACCAGCAAGTGGTTGTTCATTTTTATATTCCGCACGAAGTGCCATTAATCCTGGCATTTCAGCTTCTGCTAATTCAATTTCTTTTCTTCCCCAAGCCGCTAGAGAAATGTCTTTTACTTTGAAAGCCACATAAGGCATAGTCGCTGTACTCATATTTATAGTATATTTGTATTATAAAATTTTTGCAAATTTACGTAATAAGTTTATAAAAAAACTAATTTCAGGAATATTTATACATTGTTTAACGGTCTAATTTATAGGCCACTAATTAATATGTTTTTTAGAAGCTATTTCCCGCTATCCGTTGCAATCTTTTCTTTTTTAAAGAAAAAAAGAAAAGGATTTCCACTATTATCGGGGCTAAAATCAAGTACATAACATGCCTTTACATAAAATAATTACCCACGATTCGGCTACCAAAATTTATATTTGGAAAATAGAAGAATCCTTCGAAGATTTATTCGACGAAGTTGTCCTGAACGACATCAACCTCATCAGGTTAAACACGATGAAATCTGAAATGCACCAACGAGGATTTCTAAGTGTTAGAAAACTATTACAAGAAGCGGGTTATTCTGACGCTGACTTGCATTATGACCAAGATGGAAAACCGCATCTAAAACCAAACAGTCAAAATATTGAGCCTGTCGAAATATCAATTTCACATTCTTTCGAATTTTCGACGATTGCAATAAGCGATAAACCTATAGGAATCGATATTGAATTGGCTAAAGAAAAAGTTTTGAAAATTGCTTCTCGCTTCATGGATGTTTCCCATTTAAAAGATTTATCAGAAGAAGAACAAATTAGGAAAGCAACTGTTGTCTGGGGAATTAAAGAGTCCGTCTTTAAAATTAAAAACGAAAAAGGCATTAGTTTTCCAGATCATATTTTCGAAAACACATTTTTATTATCAGACAAAAAAGCAACAGCTCAATTATCTTTTAATAATCTAATTGAATCTTTCGATATCTTTTTTGAAGAAATAGACTCAAATAATAGCCAAAATTATACTTTAGTTTATGCATTCGAAAATTAGAAGTAAATAAAATGAATCCTATTTACAATCAAATCTTACAAGCTAAGGCAAATCCCGAAGAATCGGGAAAAAAATTACTTGCTATTCTTCTAGATCCTGACAAAATCGATTTAGAGAATATTCAGAAATTAACCGAAAAAATTAATCAATCGCCAGCGACACATATTTTTGTTGGCGGAAGCCTTGTTGAAAATAATATTCTTGACGATTTAATTTTAAAAATTAAGGAAAACTGCGATTTGCCAATTGTGCTTTTTCCAGGAAATGCGTCTCAAATATCTAACAAAGCAGATGCGATTTTATTTTTGTCTTTAATATCAGGAAGAAACTCAGATTATCTAATAGAACATCAAGTAAATGCAGTTCCAATTTTAAACAAAACCAATCTTGAAATTATCCCGACAGGATATATTCTTATAGAAAGTGGCGCTGAAACTGCCGTAGAACGCGTGAGCAAAACAAAACCATTGTCCAGAAACAATCCAGAATACATTCTTCAAACAGCTCAAGCTGGCGAAATGTTAGGCAAAAAACTTATCTATTTAGAAGCAGGTAGCGGCGCAAAACTTTCTGTTTCTAAAGAAATCATTACCTTGGTTTCTCAAAACATCAAGATACCATTAATTGTTGGTGGCGGAATTGTAAATTTGAAAGAAATAACAAAAGCTCATAATGCTGGAGCCGATTTAGTAGTTATAGGAACTGCTTTCGAAAATGACATTAATTTTTTTAACCCGAGCCTATAATTTTAAAGATGCTAGACTATTTATTTTCTCAATATAAAGACTATCCAACTTATCAAATCACTCTAGAATTAGTTGCAATATTTTTTGGGTTATGGAGTGTTTGGTGTGCCAAAAAAGACAATATTTTGGTATTCCCAACGGGATTAATTAGCACATTTATATATGCTTATTTACTTTGGAAATGGGATTTATTAGGAGACTCCATGATTAATGGATATTATTTTATCATGAGTATTTATGGTTGGTATCACTGGACTCGAAAAAAAGGAAACATTGAAGAATTTCCTGTTTCGGTAATAACAAATAAGGAGAAGACAATAGCACTTATTATTTTTGTTTTAACAATCATTTTTGTTGCTTTTGTATATCTTTATTTTGGTAAATTTACCAATTGGTATTCTTACATAGACACTTTATTAACAGCAATATTCTTTGTTGGAATGTGGCTCATGGCAAAAAGAAAAATAGAAAATTGGATTTTTTGGATTATTGGAGATCTAATTTCAATTCCTTTGTATTTTGCAAAAGGATATACATTTACAAGTTTTCAGTATATAGTATTTACAATTATTGCCGTTTTTGGCTATTTAGAATGGAAGAAAATCTTAAACAGCAACAAACTAACATCATAAAAGTTGCCCTTTACGGGCCTGAAAGTTCAGGAAAAACAACTTTGGCAAAACAATTAGCCGAGCATTTTAATACGGTCTGGATTCCCGAATTTGCTCGTGATTATCTTCGAGAAAAATTAGATAAAACGAGCGAAGTTTGTGTTGCCGAAGATTTACTCCCAATTGCTATAGGCCAAACCAAATTAGAAAATGAAGCATTACTAACTGCTGATAAATTCCTTTTTTGTGATACAAATTTGTTAGTTACCAAAGTATATTCAGAAGCATATTATGGTTTTTGCGAACCCATTCTTGACAAAGCGGCTAAAGAACATGATTATGATTTATTTTTTCTAACAGATATCGATTTGCCTTTCGAGAAAGATGACTTGAGAGACAGTCAAGAAAATCGAGATAAGTTTTTTGTCGTTTTCGAAAAAGCTTTAGTTGATAACAATAAGGCCTATATAAAAATTTCAGGAAATAAAAAACAACGACTAGAAAAAGCAATTTCTATAGTAAATGATTTGGTCAAAGCTAAAGAAATGGGATTTTCTTCCCATGATTTTGTTCAAATATATGAACAAGGAGTGTCTTTAGTAAATATTGAAAAGCAAATAAATATTTTTAAAAATGGGATTCATAAAATCACATTGCAAAGTCCAGCTACTTTGCAAAATGGGATTTGGAAATTATCTGAAGAAGTATTTGAGAAAAAAGCACTTTTTTTTGATGAAAGAAAATCAAATTTGAAATTAGAAAAATTTGTACCAGCTTCTGGTGCAGCCAGTAGAATGTTTGAATTTTTAAATGAATTTCTAAATAATTTTGACGCAGAAACAGACACTATTAATAGCTATATTAACAAACATAAATCAACAAGCCTCTCCGTTTTTCTAGCTGGAATAGAAAAATTTCCTTTTTTTGAATCAATAAACAAACAACTTAATGAATTTTTTTCAGACTTTAATTCTTGGGAACGCGACAAAAAAAATTATTATTTTACAAAACTTCTTTTAGAGTCAGAATATTTAGATTTTTCTAATAAACCAAAAGGCATTTTGCCTTTTCATAAGTACATAAGTCATATTGCAACACCTATCGAGGAGCATCTAAACGAAAGTGTTTATTATGCAACATCAAACAATGTTTCGAACTTGCATTTTACAATTTCCGAGGATCATCAGCAGCAATTTGAAGAGATTTTACTAAAAATAAAAAGCAATGTTGAATCTCAAAATAAAACAAAAATAAATATTGCTTTTTCATATCAAAACAAGGGAACTGATACGCTTGCAGTTGATTTAGAAAACACTCCTTTACGTGACGAAAAAGGCAATCTCGTTTTCAGACCTGGTGGTCACGGTGCTTTGATAGAGAATCTAAACAAACTTGATTCGGATATCATTTTCATAAAAAACATTGACAACGTTATTCAAAATCATATTGAGGTTATTGGACGATATAAAAAAGGGCTAGGTGGAATTTTAATTGAATTGCAAGAACAAATTTTCTCATATTTAAAAAAAATTGACTCTAATTTAATTGTCGAAAAAGACATTGTAGAAATTATGTTTTTCTCAAAAAGCAAACTGAATATTAGCACTGAATATGATTTTGAAAATTATACATTTCAAGATAAAATCAGGTGTTTAAAAGAAATTCTTAATCGACCTATTCGTGTTTGCGGAATGGTTAAAAACGAAAATGAGCCAGGAGGTGGTCCTTTTTGGATTCGAGACACAAATACAAATTTATCGTTACAAATTGTAGAAGCCTTGCAAATAGACACTCAAAACGCCAGCCAAATAGATGTTTTAGATAACGCGACACACTTTAATCCAGTTGACATTGTTTGTGGAATTAAAAACTACAAAGGTGAAAAATTTGATTTAAATCAATTTATCGATCACAATAGTGGGTTTATAGTTAAAAAAAATAAAAAAGGAATAAATTATAAAGCCTACGAATTGCCAGGATTATGGAACGGCGCTATGGCAAAATGGATTACTGTCTTTATTGAAGTTCCTCTAATTACTTTTAATCCTGTAAAAACAGTAAATGACTTACTAAAACCAGCACATCAACCTCAGTAATGGAAATTGGAAAAATAAAATCAGAATTAATCTACAAAGCTGTACGAAGTTCTGGAGCTGGTGGTCAAAATGTAAATAAAGTTTCTAGTAAAGTCGTTTTGAGTTTCGATTTAAGAAATTCTCAATCACTTTCTGATGAAGAAAAATTACTTGTAGAAACAAAACTTTCTAATAGATTAACTTCTGAAAATATTCTGATTTTAAACTGTGATGAAGACCGAAGTCAACTTAAAAATAAAGAAATTGTTACCAAACGTTTTTTAGAATTACTTAAAAACGCTTTAATTATTCCTAAAATTAGAAAGGCAACAAAAATTCCAAAATCTATCATCAGAAAAAGAATAAAGGACAAGAAAAATATTTCTGAGATTAAGAATAACAGAAAGAAACCTGATTTTGGGTAATAGAAAAAAACCACGCTAATTGCGTGGTTTTATTTTTATTTTCCTTTGTTAGCTTCCGAAACATATTTCTCTAAAGCCATTGTCATAGAAGGCGTTTCTGGCGTTGGCGCTAGAATATCAATTCGCAAACCATGTTCTAGTGCTTCTTTTTGAGTTGTACTTCCAAAAACAGCTATTCTTGTATTATTCTGTTCAAAATCTGGAAAGTTTTTAAACAATGATTTTATACCTGTTGGGCTAAAAAATGCTAAAACATCATAATAAACATCCTTTAAATCAGATAAATCACTCATTACTGTTTTGTAAAAAGTACCTGGAACCCAGTCTACTTTTAAGTTATTTAGCGTTTGAGGAATATCAGCATTCAATTGATCAGATGAAGGCAATAAGAATTTTTCGTCTTTGTATTTTTTGAATAATGTAGTCATATCAACAAAATCTTTCTGACCTACATATATCTTACGCTTTCTATACACAACATATTTCTGAAGGTAAAATGCAACAGCTTCCGATTGACAAAAATATTTCAAATCTTCTGGGACTTTATAACGCATTTCTTCGGCCACTCTAAAAAAATGATCTACTGAATTTTTACTAGTCAAAATAATGGCCGTAAAATTATTTAAGTCGATTTTTTGAGAACGAACATCTTTTGCCAAGACACCTTCTACATGTATAAATGACCTAAAATCAACTTTAATCTTGTGCTTACTTTGCAGCTCAAAATAAGGAGAGTTTTCAACCTTTGGTTCTGGTTGTGACACTAAAATTGTTTTCACTTTCATATTAAACATTTTCTAAAGCACTACCTTTTTGTTATAACATAATACATAAAGTAATAGGGCGCAATTTCGAGTGTGCAAATATATAAAATAAAATAAAACAACTTACTTAATAATACGTTTTGATAATTCTTTAATGAAATCAAATAAGTCAGTGTATTAATTATCAATAATATGACTATAACACTAATTATAGCATAACTATTCATAATATTAGTGTAATACATAATAATATTAACTGGCAAAAGCAGCAATCCTATATAGTTTCTATAACTAACTTTGAACAAATTAAACTGTTCTATAAAATTTTCTGCATTAAATGAGGTTGCAATAATTTTTTCTATCAAAAATTTTGAAAGGACAAAAAAAGATAAAAAAGTAAATATTTGAACAAAACTTATCCAATTCGTTTTAGTAGTATATCCATAATGGCTTAAAACCAATTGCAGAAAAAATGACATCGAAATTAGCTGTACAACAAATAAAAGCACTGTAAACCAACTCATTAAATTACTACTATCTTTATATATCTTTAAATATTTATCATTAATTATTAGGTTTGCAAAATCTCTAAAACGATTCTCGAAAGCTGTTTTAGTTACCGCAATAAGCACAAATGAAACTACAAGTAATATAGTTACCCAATCTTTATTTTCTACAATTCGAGGAATAAGCTCAGTTTTGTTCATAGCGCAAAATTACAAAATTTTTAAACTATTATTTTAATTATAAATAATTTAAGAAACTCATTTACGAAAAAGCTTATTTTTGCATTAGAATTTTACCTTATGAAAGACGGAATTGTAATAATCCCAACCTATAACGAAATTGAAAACATCGAAATTATCATTCGAGCGGTCTTTTCGTTACCCAAAAAATTCCATGTTTTAATTGTTGATGACAACTCACCTGACGGAACTTCTATTAAAGTAACGGAACTTCAAAAAGAGTTTAACAGCGAGTTATTTCTTGAAACCAGAAAAGAAAAATCAGGATTAGGAACCGCCTATGTACATGGTTTCAAATGGGCTTTGCAACATGATTATGAATATATTTTCGAAATGGATGCTGATTTTTCTCACAATCCAGCCGATTTAGAAAAACTATACAATGCTTGTAGCTCAGAAAATGCCGGAATGGCGATAGGATCTCGTTAT
>NZ_JAYSSZ010000228.1:0-8155 GCF_043720215.1 Flavobacterium sp.
CTTGTGTTTTTCTGAAACGGTAACATGTTTTTTGAAATATTGTGCTGCCTTCTGCCCGTTAAAAAAGATATATTTTATTTCAGGATGTGCTGCTAAAAAGGCATTAAAATCATTGGGTACTTCCTGTTTAATAGCACTATCTAAGCTTCCTATTCGTACGCAGACACTCAGAACATCCCAAACCGCAACCTTGTTTTTTAAAAGTATGTTTTTACGGGTTTCATATACTGAGGAAAAAGGCTCTTCAAAAATGCTGAATATCAGTTTCCAAAACGCATTTCTATTGTGTCCATAATATTGGTTCAGCATCAAAGATTGGGTGCCTGGCATAGTTCCGAGTATAAGGATTTTAGCGTCAATAGTTGAAATAGGGGGAAAAGAATTTAGTGTCATTATCTATTTTGAGTGGTAATTCAAAAGTAATAAAAATTGTTATCAGTGTTTTTAAATAAAAAATTTATTCAAATTTTGTTGTTGGAAATTTACTGTTTTTAAAGTTGAGTTTTTCAAAGTCTTCAATTTTTTTAATTGTTTCCTCATTAATTTCTGAATTTAAACAAAAGATTTAAGAGCTTCATGGTTAACGATTAGATCAGAAAAAGCTAATCAATCTAGTCCTTTTTTATCTTAATCTCTTTTGTATAATTACTTATTTATCTGATTTTAGCTATATTTGTTTACTAAAAACATTTTTGTGAGTTTCGAAAAGAAAATAGCAGCTCTAATCAGTTGGTTCTTATCACGTCCTAAGACCTCTGGGCTTATTGTTTTTATATGTCTATTTTCTTTTTTTAGTATTATTTTCTTTTTTAAATATCAAGCTTCAAAGCAAAATGAACAACACGAAATGGAAAGTATTTTAGCTGTTGTTGAAAAAAATATTGAGCAAAATTTAAAAAGTAATTATGCTGCAACAATAACTTTAGCATTAACCATTGACGATAATGGGAATCCTAAAGATTTCGAACAAGTTGCCAAACAAATTATTAGTAGTAATAATTATATCGATGCTGTACAGCTAGTTCCTAATGGAATTATAAAATATACTTATCCATTAAAGGGAAATGAACCTGCTATGAATTTTGATATACTTCATAGTCCTTTACATCGGCAAGCAGCTTTAAAGGCCATTGAAACAAAGTCCATTTATTTTTCAGGTCCTGTCGAATTAAAACAAGGAGGTTTGGGGGTTGTTGGTCGTTTACCTATATTTAAAAAAGGTGGATTTTGGGGTTTTTCTGCTGTAATAGTTAAATTTAAAACACTCATAAAATCAACTGGAATTGAATCTTTTAAAAGTAATAAGTACTATTTTCAACTTTCAAAAATAAATCCAATAACAAATACTGAAGAGTTTTTTCTTGAAAACAAATCTCCACTATATGATAAATCATTTGAAAAAGTAGAAATTCCAGAGGGTGATTGGGTTCTCTATATTATTTCTAAAGAACAAAATTATTTATCGGGCTTTTCCCCAGTTATGATAATTGCTTTTTTATTAAGTTTACTTTGTGGGCTATTTGTTACAACCCTACTTAAAAAGCCTTCAGAATTACAAAAGTTAGTTAAGTTACAAACAAAAAAAATAATTCAGAGTGAATTTCTATTTAAATCTATTTTTGAACATGCTGGTCTAGGAATTGTACACACCAATTCTATCGATGGCACTTTTATCGATGCAAATGACAAATTTTGTGAACTTATTGGTTATAACCAAGAGGAAATAAAGAAAATGAATTTCATGATGATCACACATCCAAATGATTTGGATGAAGATTTAATGAACATGAAAAAAATGAGAAATGGAGAGATAGGTCAATTTTCTGTGGAAAAAAGATATTTTCACAAAAACGGAAAAATCATTTGGATAAACATAACAATTTCTTCTTTATGGAAAAAAAATGAAAAGCCAAACAATCATATTGCCATTATTGAAGATATTTCAGGTAGAAAAGAATCTGAAAGACAAGTACAAGAATCACAACAAAAAATTAAAGATTTAATAGATAGTATTGATGGTATTGTCTGGGAAGGTAATTCGGAAGAGTCTGGAGTAACTTATATCAGTAAAAAATCGGAAGACATTTTAGGATATACTCCTGAAGAATGGATTGCAGATAAATATTTTTGGAGAAAAATAATTCATCCCGAGGACAGAGATTGGGTTATTGATTACACTACTAAGCATGCGCATGACAAAAAATCATTTGATTATGAATATCGTATGATTGCTAAAAATGGTAGTATCGTTTGGGTTCGTGATATTGTAAGTGTTTATCATGAAAGTGAAAATATAATTAAATTTAGAGGAATTTTAATTGACACGACAAAATCGAAACAATTTGAAATAGATTTGAATAATTCGTTAAAATTAGTCACAGAACAAAACAAACGATTATTAAATTTTTCGCATATTATTTCGCATAATTTACGAGCACATACCAGCAACATTCAATCCTTGATTAGTTTGATTGAAATGAGCGAAGATCAAGAAGAACGAAACGAATTATTAGTTTTATTAAAATCGGTTTCAGAAACACTAAACCAAACTATGAGCAACCTAAACGAAGTTGTTTCTATACAAACTGATATAAATCCTATTATTGAAGAATTAAATCTAAATAAATACGTTAATAAAACAATAGAAGTCTTACGAGATCAAATCACTAAAAATGAAGTTATAATAATAAATACTATTCCAAATGATGCGACAGTAAGCTTTAATCCCGCTTATCTAGAAAGTGTTTTACTCAATTTTATATCAAATGCTATTCGATACAAACATCCAGACCGGAAACCTGAAATTGAACTTAAAACATATACAGAAGACAATTATCAAATACTTGAAATCCGAGACAATGGTATAGGAATAGATTTAAAGAAAAACGGAAAAAAATTATTCGGGTTATATAAAACATTTACTAATAACCCAGAATCAAGAGGAATTGGGCTTTTTATTACAAAAAATCAAATTGATACTCTGAAAGGTAAAATAGAAGTAGAAAGTAATATAAACATAGGTACAACTTTTAAAACATATTTTAATAATGCTCCAAAAGAGAATTTGCATCATTGATGATGACCCGATATACAAATTAATTACTAAAAAGTTGATTCAAAAAACCAACCTTTATAGTGAAACTATAGAATTCAATAACGGAAATGAGGCAATAACTTACTTTGAATCTACTTCCGATTTACCTGACATTCTTCTTCTTGACCTAGAAATGCCTGAAATGGATGGATGGGAATTTTTGGATCAATTTTGTAAGTTGGAGAAAAAAATAAATAAAGAGAGTACCGTTTATATCGCCAGTTCTTCTATTTCAACAGAAGACAAATTAAAAGCTAAAAAATACAAATGTGTTAAAGAGTTTTTGAGCAAACCAATCAATTTAGAAAAACTGCAAAAAATAGCTGAACAAAATTAAACGATATTTGCTTTTAAATTAAAAAATAATGAGTACCGATTATATTTACGATAAGGAATACAACAATATTACATTTAGCCAATATGAAATCTCACAAAAAGAATACGAAAATTGTGTTTTTAACCATTGTGATTTAACAGCTTGTAACTTTACAGGTGTGCATTTTGTAGATTGCACTTTCAATTTTTGTAACTTTAAAGAAGCAAAAATTGGTCATGTTGGCTTACGAAATGTACTATTTAATGATTGTGATTTTACTTCAGTAAATTTTGCGATGACGGACCAAATAATTTATGAATTCAATTTCAAAAATTGCAAATTAGATTATGTTCAGTTTTATGATTTGAAACTACGAGGAATGTCATTTATAGATTGTAGCATGGTTGCTGTCGATTTTATGCAATCAGATTTAACCGAAGCTATTTTTGATAATTGTAATTTGCATCTGGCAGTTTTTAGTGATGCCATTGCCAATAAAACTGATTTTTATTCCAGTTATTTCTTTTCTATCGATCCTGAAAAAACAAAACTGAAAAAAGCTGTTTTTTCTTCTGAAAATATAAAAGGTTTGTTAGATAAATATGAAATTATAATACATTAAAACACGAATTTGCTTCGCCTGTTCGCCTTTCAGGCTCGAGTCACTAATTATCACGAATAATTTTGTGATAATTAGTGAAGCCCGTTTTATTATATACCGAAATTTTTATTTCAATCCAGCTAAACTCTGCTCAATCGTAGCAATTTTAGCCAAAGCATCGGATTCTTTTTTTCGTTCCATTTCTAGTACTTTTTCTGGAGCACCAGCCACAAATTTCTCGTTAGATAGTTTTCCTTGTACTGATTTTAAGAAACCTTTGGTGTAATTTAATTCTTCAGTTAATTTCGAAATTTCAGCTTCTACATCAATATTTCCTGTAATTGGAATAAAATATTCGTTCGATTTTACTCGGTACGATAAAGCACCATCTACTTTTTCTGTAACATATTCTAACGAAGATATATTCCCTAATTTAGTCACAACCGAATCGAAATAAGTTGAAGCCTTATCATTGTTTACAATTCTAAGTTCAATCGCATCTTTAAACGGAATATTTTTATCTTTTCTGATGGTTCTAATTCCTGAAATTACTTCAATCGTAGTATCAAAATCTGAAATCAAACTTACATTAAACGGTTTTAGTTCTGGCCAAGTTGAAACAATTAAGGCTTCTTCTGGTGTTCTTTCGGTGATGATTTGCCAAATTTCTTCCGTTAAAAATGGCATGAATGGATGCAATAATTTTAAATTGTTTTCTAGCATTTCAATGGCGCTTGCAAAAGTAACGCTGTCAATAGGTTGTTGGTACCCTGGTTTTATCATTTCTAAAAACCATGAACAAAAATCATCCCACACCAATTTATAAATGGCCATTAACGCATCGGAAATTCTGTATTTTTCGAAATCATCTTCGATAGCTAATAAAGTTTGTTGCAATTTCGCTTCGTACCACTCTATCGCTACTTTTGAAGATTCTGGTTGCGGAATCGTTTCAGAAACTTCCCAACCTTTTATTAGTTTGAAAGCATTCCAGATTTTATTAGTAAATCCTTTTCCTTGATTGCACAGCTCTTCGTCGAACATGATATCGTTTCCAGCCGAAGCACTTAACAATAATCCTACACGAACACCATCGGCACCAAATTTTTCGATTAATCCTAATGGTTCAGGCGAATTCCCTAATGATTTAGACATCTTACGACGTTGACTATCACGAACCAATCCAGTTAAATATACATTCGAAAACGGTTTCTTTCCTGTATATTCGTAACCTGCAATGATCATTCTGGCAACCCAGAAAAATAAAATATCTGGACCAGTAACTAGATCATTCGTTGGATAATAATATTTAAAATCTTCATTTTCAGGATCAAGAATTCCACCAAAAACAGCCATTGGCCACAACCAAGAAGAGAACCAAGTATCTAGAGCATCGGCATCTTGAGTTAAATCAGAAATTTGAAGTTGAGCGTTTGAAGTTTTTATTTTGGCTAAAACCAAAGCTTCTTCAATGTTTTCAGCAACTACGAAATCTTCTTTTCCATCACCATAGAAATAAGCAGGAATTTGTTGTCCCCACCATAATTGACGTGAGATATTCCAATCACGAATATTTTCTAACCAATGACGGTATGTATTGTTAAAACGAGCTGGATATAATTTTACTTCTTCGGTCTCAAGAACGGCTTTGATAGCTGGTTTTACTAAATCTTCCATTCGCAAGAACCATTGGTCGGACAAACGAGGCTCGATAACCGCTTTTGTTCTTTCAGATGTTCCTACATTATTGATGTGGTTTTCTATTTTAGAAATGGCGCCTAAAGTTTCTAATTCTTTCGAAATTTCTTCGCGAACTACAAAACGATCTTTACCTTGATAATGCAATCCGAAACTGTTTAGCGTAGCATCTTCATTGAAAATATCAATGATTTCCAAATTGTGTTTTTCTCCTAATGTTTTGTCATTCATATCGTGTGCTGGAGTCACTTTTAGGCAACCAGTTCCGAATTCTAAATCGACATATTCATCTTCGATAATAGGAATGATTCTTCCTGAAATTGGGATAATGGCACTTTTACCTTTTAGATTTGTGTGACGTTCATCGTTTGGATTGATACAGATGGCAGTATCTCCAAAAATGGTTTCAGGACGTGTGGTAGCAACGGTTAAAAAATCTTCGCTTCCTTCGATTTTGTATTTGATATAATATAATTTCCCTTGACGTTCTTCGAAAATTACTTCTTCGTCAGAAAGCGTAGTTTTTGCTTCGGGATCCCAGTTTACCATGCGGTAACCACGGTATATTTGTCCTTTGTTATATAAGTCTACAAATGATTTTATTACAGAAGCTGACATGTCAGGATCCATCGTGAACTTGGTTCTATCCCAATCGCAAGAGCAACCCAATTGTTTAAGTTGTTCAAGAATTGTTCCTCCGTATTTGTCGGTCCATTCCCATGCGTGTTTTAGAAATTCTTCACGAGTTAAATCATTTTTATTGATTCCTTCGGCTTTTAGTTTGGCTACAACTTTTGCTTCTGTTGCAATAGAAGCGTGATCTGTTCCAGGAACCCAACAAGCATTGAATCCTTTCAATCTCGCACGACGAATAAGCACATCTTGTATGGTATTGTTTAGCATATGTCCCATGTGGAGCACTCCAGTCACGTTTGGCGGAGGAATTACTATGGTATATGGTGTACGATGGTCTGGTTTTGAATGAAAATACTTATTTTTCATCCAATAGTCATACCATTTTTGTTCAGTTTCTTTGGCGTTGAATTGTGCTGGAATTGTCATATTTGTTGATTCGGTTATTCGTTTATCTGATTAATCGGTTGTAAAAAACGACTAATTTTATTTTTAGCCCTGATGGAAGTGAAAATCCTTGTCTCGTTTTTAACGAGATAAGATTGTAACGTACAGCAGGAATAATGTTGTTTTGTAAAGTGAATGTTCTGCTTCTAATAAAGAAAAAGAACTTTGGTACACTTTTTGCAATTGTATGCAAAAGTAAGCAAAGTGTTTTAATATAAAAAGAGAGTTAAAATATTTGTATGTTTACTAAAACAAAACTATTTTTACTAATAAATTGAAATTGAAATGAAAAAATTTTTTATTCTTATAGCAATTGGTGCTTTTGGTTTTGCATCTCAGGCGCAAAGTGGTGCTAAAATTGAGTTTTCGGCCAAAGATAATACGATTGATTACGGTACTGTAACAAAAAACGATGATAGTGGAATTAGAACATTTGAGTTTACAAATACAGGTGATGCTCCACTTATTATTAAAGACGTGAAATCGTCTTGTGGTTGTACTGTTCCTACCAAGCCAACAGAACCAATTTTGCCAGGAAAAACAGGGAAGATTGATGTAAAATATAATATGAATCCTGGTCCTATTAGAAAAACTATTACAGTAGAATCTAATGCTGTAAACTATGAAGGCGGTATGGTTCCTCTAAAAATAAAAGGAACGGTAGTTGTTCCTGAAGAAGTAAATATGATGGAAAAGAGGAAATCTTTACCTAGTAATTAAAAAATGAGTCCCACAAAATTGCGGGACTTTTTTATAGTATTTTTTTGAGTCGAAATTTGAATTTCAATATCACTCCTTTTCGTTCTACTTGCATAGTTACTGTACGTCCTTCTTCAGATTGCAAGATTTGTGTTATTTCGTGTAATTTGTAATTAAACACATAGCTCCCATTTATTTTTCCTATAATATCTCCTTTTCTAATTCCTGCTTCTGCTCCGGGCGAACCTTCTCGAACACTTGTAACTTCATATACTGGTTTTAGCATAAAATTATATTTTACACTTTTTTCTTTTTCATCTATTACAGAAACTTCTGTGTTTACAAATCGAGTTTTTAGTTCTACTTCTTCTTTTACCCATTGCAGTCCGTTATGCTGAATTTCTAATCCGCTCATATTATAATTAAACGGTTCGCTAAAATCTGAATTTTTCTTGATATACATTTTCTTGTTTGAATAATCAAAAAGCACATCGAATCTCTTTAGTATTTCGCCACCAATAGATCCATTTCTACCTTCAACCATGCTAACACTTTGCAATGATAATGTATCGGGAAAAGAAATGGTAGGAGATTCTATTTCGTATTTTCCAATTTTAAACTTATCAATTCTAGAGCGCTTTCCGTAAATGTTTCCGCTAAAACCTCT
>NZ_JAYSSZ010000229.1:0-8134 GCF_043720215.1 Flavobacterium sp.
ACCTATAAAACTAAAAACAGCACCAAAAACGTTTTTGGTGCTGTTTAATTTATCTATTTTTGTCTAATAATCTGTATCGATTATTTAGGACTAGTCAAACATATAATTTACCATCATCATCAAGTTTTTCTTTATAGTCATCATCCAATAAATTTGAATATCCTATTATAGATAAAAGTGGTTCTTGCAAATCATGAGAAGCTATATAAGCAAAACGCTCTAGTTCTTTATTTTTGTCTATTAATATTTTATTTTGAATATAAAGCTTATTTTGAGCTTCTTTTAAGGCAGTTATATCTACAGCATAACCTATCATATAAGCAAAAATACCCTCTATGTAAAATGGAAATAACCTACGATGCATGTACACCGTTTTGCCATCTTTAGTCATTTCATCAATATAATCAACTTGTTGTTTTGTTTCTATTGCTTTATTGAAATGATTTCTTCTACATTGAGCTAAAGAAGTATCAAGACCCTTTAAAGCAAAATAATCAAAATCATTTTTTCCAATCAACCAATTTCTCATTTCATCATTTTCAATAGTATTTTTATTAATAAACACATAATTATGCTCTTTATCAAACAGAACTATCTCAGCCGGAACGTTATCTAAGACTAAATCATTAAATATGGTTTTCTTTTTTAAATTATCTTCTAAGTTTCTTGTGTTTGTGATATTCTTAAGGGTTCCTTCTAAAATAATTTTTTTTTCTTTGTGAATAACTTTAGAATTAATTTCAAACCATATAATTTCTTCGTTTATTATAAATCTACTGATAAAATTAAATTCATCAGTTTTTACATCAATTTGATTTAATTTATCGTTTAATGAAACAAAATCATCGGGGTAAAACGTTAAGGATTTATACCAATTGATGGCATTTAATGGTAATTCAATTGGAAACATTTTTTTGAATGAATTACTTAAGTAAGTGAAATAATTTGACCTGTTTTTATTAATTATAAATTGAAATAAAGTTATTGGAATGTTTTTGTGAATAAGTTGTAATTCTTCTTCCTTTATTCTTGCTTGTTTGTTTTTTTCTTTAAGTTTTTTTAAGGCCGAATCTAAAAGAATACTATTCTTTCTGTTTTCCATCAAATAAACGACTTGATTAGCAAGTGCTTTTAGTAATTTTATCTGTTCATTAGATAAGCTGTGTGGCTTTTGATGAATTACATTAAGTGTTCCAAATGGTAAGTTTTGATTGTTTTTTAATACAACACCAGCATAAAAAACAACGTTGGGTTCATCTTTAACTAATGGATTGTCATAAAATCGTTCATCTTTCCTAGCATCTTCAATTATCAATAACTCATGTGAGTGATTTATAGCATGGGCACAGAATGAATAATCTTTGGGAGTTTCAGAAGCATTTAATCCGTGATGTGATTTAAACCATTGTCTATTTTCATCTAAAAGACTTATCAGAGCAATAGGTGTATTACAAATTTGAGCAGCAATAGATGTTATATTTTCAAAATCAGCATCTGGTTTAGTGTCTAAAACACAATATGATTTTAACAACTTTAACCTTTCTTCTTCGTTTTTATGTGGTAAGGGTTTAATCATAAATTTCTTGTTTTCTCTAAAAAGCACATCTAAAGCTAAGCAAATTATAAGTACTAAACATAAAAAGATTAAAAATATAGTTGAATTACATTATCTGTCGACCAAATGATTTTTTCTAAAACTAAATGACAGTATTAAGCTATATTAAGTGTTTATTCTATACAACAACTTTGTCACTATTCTCATTTTCTCCATAATCTCCTTTCCGGTTTATGCTTGTACTGGCATTACTTTAAAATCACAATATGGTGGAATAAAGAATTTAAAGCACAAACTCCAATGGAATTTAATGGTAAAAACTGGAAAAGCAAATACGGTTTTATAATACTAACTGTCTATGGTAAGCCTTACAACCATGATGGTCTTAATGAAGTTGGTTTACTTGGATTTGCGCAATATTCAGTTTGTGATAAAGATAAAACGTCTAAATCAATGAGTGAAGGGGATTTAATGCAATGGATGCTTTTTTCTTTCTTTTATATGACGTTTTTTCTTTCAAAGTTTTCGGTATATTTGTTAACGCCTGCCTTTAGGAGTCGCAACTTCTTCAAGCGACGGAACGTTACCTGCTAGTTTCTCCGAAAATTGCGGAAAAAAGATAATCCGAAAAAAAAATCTATTTTTGCAAAGTGGAAAAACTGAAAAACTTAATAATTCTTATAATTTGCTTACAAATAACAATTCCTTTTGTAGTTGAAGGTTGTTTGCGTTTTCCAGTTTTGGTTTCACATTTCTTACATCACAACAATCATCACGAAAAAATAAATTTTACTCATTTTATAACTGAACATTATTCAGAAAAACATCACGACGAAAATCACGACGAACACGAAAACCTACCATTTCATAAGCATTGCGATTATTCTTTTAATCATATTTTGGCATTGAATTTAGAAATTGTACTAATAAAATTTCAAACAAACTATAATTTCAAAGAACCAAAAAAAATCGCTTTTAAACAAAATTGTTTTCAATCGAATGTTTCTTTAAATATTTGGAAACCACCAAAAATTAGCTAATAAAATGTGCTACGCACAGAAAAAAGACTGACGATGCTAGCGCATCGCAATTCATTATTTTATTAATCTAAATTTTAATTCAAATGAGAAATTATTTGTTATTACTGACTATTATATGCGGAATTAATTCCGTTTTTAGTCAAAATACATTCAAAACAACAGTAAAAGACAGCATTACAAACCAAAAAATTAGTGGTGCAAATATTATAATTAAAGGAACTCAAATTGGTGCAAGTTCAAACGAAAAAGGAGAAATTGAACTAAATAATGTTCCTAACGGAAAGCAGGTTTTTATATTTTCGTTTATTGGTTACAGAACTTTAGAAATAGAAATTGATTTTCCGCAAACTAAATTAGTTGAAACTGTTTTACTTCAAGAAGACGACAGCGAAGAGTTAGAAGAAGTTATTGTTCAAGGAACAAGAAACAATCGAACTTTATCAAAAATTCCAACTCGTGTAGAAGTGTTAACCGAAGAAATTGATGAAGCTGCAACAATGGATCCAAGTAAAGTTGCGCATTTGCTAACACATAGCACAGGAATTCAAGTACAACAAACTTCGGCAACAAGTAATACAGCAAACGTAAGAATTCAAGGACTTGACGGAAGATATACACAAATGTTGAAAGATGGTTTTCCGCTATATGGCGGTTTTTCGGGAAGTTTAAGCATTATGCAAATTCCACCATTAGACTTACGACAAATTGAATATATAAAAGGTTCAGCTTCTACGCTTTATGGAGGTGGTGCAATTTCAGGTTTAATCAATTTAATTTCTAAAGAACCAACAAGCGAAGAAACAATTTTGCACTTAAATGGTTCGCATATTGGAGCTTTTGATGTTAATATGTTTACTAGTAAAAAGTATGAAAAAATTGGTTTTACACTTTTGGCACAACGAAATGTTCACAAAGCCTATGACGCTGACAAAGATGGATTTACAGATATGCCAGAATTAGAAAAGTTTAATTTCAATCCCAAATTAGTTTTTTATCTAACAGAAAAAACAAATTTAAGCGTTGGTGGAACTTTTACAACCGAAAAAAGACAAGGTGGTGACACAAAACTTTTAAATGAGGAAACGGCAACAAGTAACCATTTTTACAAAGAAAAAAATGAAGTTAGTCGAATTACAACTCAAACCAAATTAGAACATAAACTAACTGAAAACAAAACAATTGCTTTCAGAAATTCGTTTAATGTGTTTGATAGAAGTTTGTTTATAACACCAAATTTTATTGATGGAGAATACAAATTTGCAGGAAAACAAGTATCCTCATTTTCTGAAATGTCGTATTTGTACAAAAAAGATAAAAACTCATTAATTACAGGTTTAAATTTTTATACAGACGATTTCAAAGAAACGCCACTTCAAAGTAACAATTTGAGAAATGAAAATTATCAAACTATTGGAAGTTTTGCAAACTACACGTTTGATGTTGGCGAAAAAGTGTCTTTAGAAACAGGATTAAGAGCAGATTACGTTCTTAACGAAAAACTTTATTTGTTACCAAGAGCATCAGCACTTTTCAAATGGACAAACAAATTAACAACTAGAATTGGTGGTGGTTTAGGTTACAGAAATGCAAGTATTTTTAACCAAGAAGCCGAATTGTTGGGTTACAAAAATGTTTTGGCAATAAATAGAAATACAACAAAAGCAGAACAATCATATGGTGGTAATGCTGACATTGGTTATAAATTAAACTTTGGAAACAAAATCTTTATCAACTTTAACCAAATGTTTTTTTACACTTACCTTGACAAACCTTTGGTTTTACAAAACAATGGTTCAAATTTTGAATTTCAAAATGCAAACGGTTACACAAAAAGTGTTGGAACAGAAACCTTTTTTAAATTTGGTTTTAGTGATTTTGTTTTATTTGTTGGTTACACTTTTACAGATGCAACAAATCATTTCAGCGGAACAAAATCAAATGTAACATTAACGCCAAAACATAGTTTGAAAGGCGATTTATTATATGCGTTACCAGGAAAATGGAGAATTGGATTTGATTATGAACTAAAAAGCAGTCAAACTTTGAGCAACGGAAACCAAACAAAATCATTCTGGACTTACGGCGCAGTTGTAGAACATTATTGGAAAAACTTCACGTTTTTTGGAAATGTAGAAAACATATTTGATTACAGACAAACCAGACAAGAGAGTCTAATTTCGGGACCAAATAATACGCCACAATTTACAGAAGTTTGGGCGCCATTAGACGGTTTTGTATTCAACTTTGGACTAAAAATTAAGTTATAGAAATGAAATTACGCCAATAAAACCAGCAGGTAACAGCAGTTTTGCGCTATTGCTGGTTTTGGGCTTAATTTAAAGTTAGTTTTGTACTTTTTATTTTCAGTGCTTAATCGAAAGGTTCGGGCTTACAAATCACCAACTTCTTAAAGCCGCAAAACGTTATATAATAACCTTGAGCCACACAAACCGAATAATAAGACCCGCAAAAAAAAAATTAACATAAAATTTTAAAATTACTCCTTATATTTACCAAATGAAAAAACAGTTACACATAATAATCATAATGCTGATGCTTGGCTTCTTCTTGCCAACTTCAACTTATGCGTGTGGAACTAAAACCGAGAAAACGTGTTGCAAAAAAGAAACAACTTCTAAAACAGAAAAAAAAGACTGTTGCAATGGCAAACATTCAAAAGACAAAGACAATAGTTGTGGTGGAAAATGTGGTCACTCAAACTGCACTAGTTCTACTTCAGCAAATTTTAGTTTGATTTCTACTTTTGAATTTGATTTTAATAATACTAATTTTAATTTTTCGTCTGAAAAACAAAAATTTTATAACTCAAAAACCTTTATTTCCTCAGGTTTTTCTAGCGTTTGGCTTATTCCTAAAATAAGCTAAAACCAAACTTTGCTAGCCATAGTTATGGCTTTTTATCAACAACTTTTTATTGTTGAAATCTCAATAATTTTATTAAAATAACCGAAACATACTGTTTCACAAATTCAAATACAATGAAAAAGTCATTAAATACTTTAATGATGGCAACTTTTATATTGCTATCCATTACCACCAATGCACAAAAAATAAAAAATGCAAAAACCGAAACTGTAAAAGTGTACGGGAACTGCGGCATGTGCGAAACTAAAATTGAAAAAGCAGGGAATGTAAAAAATGTTGCATCAGTTGACTGGAATCAGGATACTGGAATGGCAACTATTACATACAATACTACTAAAACAAATAAAGATGAAATCCTTAAAAGAATCGCTCTTGTAGGTTATGATAGTGATTCCTTTTTAGCACCAGATGATGTGTATAATAATCTTCATGGGTGTTGTCAATATGATAGAGTTGCAAAAGTTCCAGTAAAAACAGAAACAGAAACGATGGCTACTACAGATGAACATGCAAATCACAATCATTCTGCTACGCAAACAAATGAAGCGCCAAAAATGAGTCAATTAGATGCTGTTTATGAAAACTATTTTTCTTTAAAAGATGCTTTAGTAAAAACTGATGGAACAACTGCATCTGCAGCTGCAAAAGAATTAGTAGCATCAATAAATGCTGTAAAAATGGACGAATTAAAAATGGATGTTCACATGGTTTGGATGAAGGTTTTAGAAAACTTAAAAAAAGAGGCTATTGCTATTTCAGAAAGTACTGATACAAAAAAACAAAGAGGTCGTTTTAACACACTATCTACATCAATTTACGAATTAATAAAAGTCTCTAAATCGGATGAAACTGTTTATTATCAATTTTGTCCAATGGCAAATAATGGAAAAGGTGCAAACTGGTTAAGTAAAGAGAATAACATTAAGAATCCGTATTTCGGTTCTATGATGTTAAGTTGTGGAAAAGTTGTGGAAACTATCAAATAGTACTTAAATGAGAAAAGTAATCATTTTATTATTTCTTTCTTTTGGTTTACAAGCACAAGTAAAAGTTGGTGACACTTTACCAACTTTTACTTTAAAAAACACCAATAATATAGACGTTTCAAGTACATCATTCAAAAACAAATATGTTCTTATTGATTTTTGGGCTTCTTGGTGCGCTCCATGCCGAAAAGGAAACAAAGAATTAGTTAAACTTTATAAAGATTTGGATTCTTCAAAATTTGAAATTTTAGGTGTTTCTGTAGATACTAATATCGAAAAGTGGAAAAAAGCCATTGAAAAGGACAACATTAAATTCACACAAGTAAACGACCCAAATGGATTTGATTCAAAAACAGCTATTTTATTTGGAGTTGAAGCATTACCGAGTCAATTTTTATTTGATACTAAAGGAATTCTAATTGCAATCAATCCAACAATGGATGAGATGAATAATTTAATAAAAAAATATTAATCATGAAAAAATCATATCAATACTTAACACTACTTGCATTTGTAGTATTTAATTTCTCAAATACAAATGCACAAATTTCTAAAGCAGAAATTAGAGCAACTGGCTTAACCTGTTCAATGTGCTCCAATGCAATCAATAAGCAATTAAAAGCGTTGCCAGAAGTAGCCAATGTAGAAACCGATTTAAACACAAATACTTTTACAGTTACCTTAAATGAAAACACAACAATAAGCCCTACTACTTTTAAGAAAAGCGTTGAAAAAGCAGGTTTTTTCATTGGTTCGCTAGTACTTACATCAAAAAATAGCTCAATAAAAAATGAAAAGTACATAGTAGTTGATGCTAAAACTATTGATTCGGAAGAAGTTACTTTTCAAGTTTTAGACAAAGGTTATGTTACTGACAAAGAGTATAAAAAATTATCAAAATCATTGAAGAAACTAGAAACCTATCTTGCAAATAATGAAGATGATTTTCATATTAAAATCTTGAATTAATGAGAAAAATATTCTTAATGTTAATCCTTCTTGGATTTCAAAAAAGCATCAGTCAAGAACTGTTTTTGGTAACAGATCCTGCTAGTAATGTTCCTGCCAACTCGCTTGGTGTAAATATAATGCAATCTGCATTTAAAGAAAAGTTTGAGTCAGGCTATAATTATCATATTATGCCCGAAGTAACTTATGGTTTAAACAAAAGTTTGATGTTCAGAGCCACCGCTTTTGTTAGTAATAGAAATAATAGTTTAGTAACAGAAGGTGGAAGTGTTTTTACCAAATACCGCTTTTTCTCATCAGATGATTTAAATAGTCATTTTAGATTAGCAGTTTTTGGAAGATATAGTTTCAATAATTCGGATATTCATCAAGAGCAAATTGAAATTATGGGACACAATTCGGGTTTTGAAACAGGAATAGTCGCTACAAAATTGATAAAAAAAATAGCCATAAGTTCGTCTGTAAGTTTTGAAAAAGCATTGGATAATACATCCAAAAATCCTTTTCCAAATTCATTAGGAGATAATGCTACTAATTACACCTTGTCTATTGGAAAATTAATGTATCCGAAAAAATACACTAGTTTTAAACAAACCAACATTAATTTTATGGTTGAGTTTGTTGGGCAAACTATCAATGAAAATGGAAAATCCTATCTTGATGTGGTTCCTGCTATTCAATTTATAATTAATAGTCAA